>JANMSB010000182.1:0-22510 GCA_031388915.1 Pseudomonadota bacterium
GCGGCTTACCCTTCGGCCGCGTCGCCCTTCGCGACTTTGGTGTCGTCCTTGAAGTCTTCCTTGAAGTCATCGCCGAAATCATCGTCCAGGCTGTCTTTCAAGCCCAAGTGCGGCGCGCGGAAATCATCGGGCATCATCATGTCCATGGCGCTTAGTTCATGTACTGGTGGACGATCCACTTCTTCCAGAATTTCCGGACCGACATGGCCGGCGGCAATTTCGCGCAGGGCAATGACGGTGGGCTTGTCGTTTTCGCGGTCCACCGTGGCTTCGGCGCCGTTGGCGATGCGGCGTGCGCGCTTGGCGGCCACCAGCACCAGGTTGAACAGATTCGGTACGTTCTGCAGACAATCTTCAACGGTAATGCGAGCCATGCGGACACCTGGGACTTTCGAAGGGGGGCGGATTATAGCGGGCGAACCGCCTGGGCAGAACCTGATTATCAGTTGGTCGAGTCATTCCGACGCCGATTCGTAGCAGCGGGCCATGCCCGGGACCCTCAGAATCGCGGGCATGGCCCGCTCCCATCAAGGCGGATTCACTACTTCAACAGCCCGGCAACCAAGGGTTGTAAGGCCGGTCGGCCGGCGTGCAGCGACTGGTCCTGCCGCAGCACAATGGCCTTCAGTTCGGCTAATGCCTGGTCGAAATCGGCGTTTACCACCACATAGTCGAATTCGGCCCAGTGACTCATGTCGCTGACGGCATCGCGCAGGCGACGCTGAATCACCGCTTCGTCGTCGGTGCCCCGGCCGCGCAGACGGCGCTCCAGCTCGGCGCGCGACGGCGGCAGGATAAAAATACTGCGACACTCCTGCATCACGCGGCGAATCTGTTGGGCGCCCTGCCAGTCGATTTCCAGGATCACATTGGCGCCTTGCGCCAATAACTGCTGCACTTGGGCTTTCGCCGTGCCGTAGTAATTGTCGAATACTTGGGCATGTTCGAGAAATTCCCCGGCCTCGACCATGGCTTCGAATTGCTGATGGGTGACGAAGTGGTAGTCGCGACCGTCCACTTCGGCCGGCCGCATCTTGCGCGTGGTGTACGAAATGGAAAACCGCGCGCTGGGTTCCTGTGCGAGCAACGCCTTAACCAACGAGGTTTTACCGGCACCCGAGGGGGCGGCGATGACGAATAAGTGCCCGGCAACGGGTCCGATTGCGGCGGAGGACATCGGCTTATTCCACGTTCTGAATCTGTTCACGCATTTGCTCGATCACCACCTTTAGCTCCACAGCGGCGCGGGTGGTGTCGGCATCCTGCGATTTGGACGACAGCGTGTTGGACTCGCGATTCAGCTCCTGCATCAGGAAATCCAGGCGGCGGCCGGCGGGTTCGGTGGAAGCAATCACACTGCGAATTTCGACCAGATGGCTGGTGAGGCGATCCATTTCTTCGTCTACATCCATTTTGTGCGCAAAAATAACCAGTTCCTGCTCCAGGCGTTCGTTGTCGACCTGGGTGTTCAAGGTGGCTAGCCGCACCAACATGCGCTCGCGCTGGCGTGCGGTAATTTCCGGCAGACGCGTCTTGACCAATTGCACCTGGGTCGCGATGGCTGCGCAACGCTGCGCCAGTAGTTCGTGAATGCGGCCGCCTTCGCGATGGCGCATGTCGTTAAGTTCAACCAGGGTTTCCTTGACCAACTCCTGGCAGGACACCAATAACGGACTGGCATCGCGTTCGGCATCCTTGAGCACGCCCGGCCAACGCAGTAAATCCAACGGATTCAGCGGCGCATCGGCATTCACGGTACTGCGTACTTCGGCGAGCCGTGAGGCCAATTGCTTGAGTAGCTCGGTATTGAGTTCGTTCAGTTGCACGCTGGCGGTGGCGGTTTTGAGGTAAATGCTGGCGTCGACTTTGCCGCGCCGTAACGCTGCGGCAATCAGTTGCCGGATCTCGCTATCCAGCGAACGCAGTTCTTCCGGCAGGCGCAGCGACACCTCCAAAAAGCGATGGTTGACGGTGCGCAATTCGCACACCAAGGTGCCCCAAGCACCTTGAAGTTCGCGCCGGGCAAAACCAGTCATGCTGCGGATCATGAAATGTCCAGAATAGTTGTGAATCGGTGGTGCATAGTGTGCGCAATCATGCGGGGACAATAGCAACCTGAGTCGCAGGCGCTTTTTTTCCAAGCATCGCACTGCTATAAAGCGCGCAAAGTGTAGCAGCTACCTTGTTGCACTGCCCTTCCCGGAGCCCTATTTGCAAGTCGAATCAGCACAGATCAGCCTTCTCGGCGATCGCGAGGACAATCAAGATCGCCTCGCCATCGTTAAGTCGGAGCAGGCCACGTTGTTGGTGGTGCTCGACGGCATGGGTGGGCATTCCGATGGCAGCCGTGCTGCCGATATCGCGTTGAAAAGCCTGACTGAGGCGTTTGCCCGCCAGACGCAGCCCGTCTTCGATCCGCTGGGCTTCATCCATATGTCGCTGAGTCGCGCCCACGATGAAGTAGTGCGTTTGGGCAGCGAGCAATCGCTGGAGTCGCGACCGCGCGCCACAGTGGTGGTTTGTCTGGTGCAGGAAGGCGCAGCATTTTTCGGGCACGTGGGTGATAGCCGCGTGTACCACCTGCGCAATCATGCGGTGTTGGATCGCAGTCGCGACCACAGCCATGTCGAGTTGCTGTTGCGTGAAGGCAAGATAACCGAGGCGGAAATTCCCGGTCATCCCATGCGCAACTTCGTCGAATGTTGCTTGGGCGGCGATGCGTCGGTGCCGGAAATGAGCATCAGCGGCCGCCGGCTGTTACAGCCCGGCGATGTGCTGTTGTTGTGTTCCGACGGCATTTGGGCCGGGCTCAAGGATGAAGACATCGCCGGTTTCACGCGCGGCCCAGCCAGTTTGCAAAGCGCATTGGAAGCCCTCGGCAAGCGCGCGGTGCAGGCTGCCGCGCCGTACAGCGATAATTCCACTGCTGCCGCATTGCGGTATTTGGCCGACTAGTTTCAAAACCTAAGGTTGATATGAATCATTCCACGTCTTCTGTCCGTCCCAGCGGCCGGGCCAACGATGAGTTGCGCGCGGTGCGTTTCACGCGCAGGTTCACCGGTCATGCCGAAGGGTCGGTGTTGGTCGAGTTCGGTCAGACCCGTGTGCTGTGTACCGCCAGCGTCGAAGAAACCGTGCCGTCATTCCTGCGCGGCAAGGGCCAAGGGTGGGTGACGGCCGAATACGGCATGTTGCCGCGCGCTACCCATACCCGTTCGGCGCGCGAAGCCGCCAAGGGCAAGCAGACCGGACGCACCCAGGAAATTCAGCGCTTGATTGGTCGCGCACTACGCGCCGTGATCGATCTGAAAGCTCTCGGCGAACGCACCATTACGCTCGACTGCGATGTCTTGCAGGCCGATGGCGGCACGCGCACCGCCGCCATTACCGGCAGCTATGTCGCCTTGATGGATGCGGTGGACGCACTGCTGCGCAAGGGCATGATCAAGTCGAATCCCATTCATGCACAAGTGGCGGCGGTGTCTGTGGGCATTTGGTCCGGTCAGCCGGTGTTGGATTTGGATTACGCCGAAGATTCCAGCGCCGAAACCGACATGAATGTGGTCATGAATAACGGCGGCGCGTTTGTGGAAATTCAAGGCACTGCTGAGGGCCATGCCTTCCGTCGCCATGAACTCGATGAGCTACTGAATTTTGCAGTGCAGGGCATTAATCAATTGCATGCCCTGCAGTCGCAAGCGCTGCAAACCGAGTTACCACCTCGTTAAATGCCGCCATGCAGTCATTGGTACTTGCCACCAACAATGCTGGAAAACTGCGTGAATTGCAGGCATTGCTGCGACCGTTGGCGTTCGAAGTTTTGCCCAAGTCGCAATTTACTCGCGACGAAGTAGCAGAGACCGGCGATAGCTTCGTGGCGAATGCTTTACTGAAGGCACGGCATGCATCTGCAAGGTCCGGCCTGCCGGCCATTGCCGACGATTCCGGTATTGAAGTGGATGCATTGGCTGGCGCACCAGGCATTTTTTCCGCGCGTTACGCCGGTGCGGCGGCGAGCGATGCCGATAACCTGCACAAGTTATTGGCCGAGATGCGTGCCATACCCGATGGGCGGCGCACGGCCCGTTATCGCTGTGCATTGGTGTATGTGCGACATGCGCAAGATCCAACGCCGCTAATCTGCGAAGCAGCATGGGAAGGCTGTATCGCGCGTGAGCCGCGCGGCAATGGTGGCTTTGGTTACGACCCCATTTTTTACCTGCCGCAACGCGCTTGTACTGCCGCGGAAATCCCTGCCGATGAAAAAAATTGTCTTAGTCATCGTGGCCAAGCGTTGCAGTTATTGCTGAAGGCAATGCAATCCCCTCCGGCCTGAGTAAGTGATGCGCGACCTTCCACCACTGGCGCTGTACGCACACTTTCCCTGGTGTGTGCAGAAGTGTCCATACTGTGATTTCAACTCCCACAAGGCGCCGGGACAGCTCCCCGAGCAACGTTACGTTGCTGCGTTGTTGGAAGATTTGGAGCTGGATTTACAGGGTTTTTCCGCTCGTCCGTTGCTGTCGATTTTTATGGGCGGCGGTACGCCCAGTCTGTTCGGCCCGGATGCGATTGAACGATTGTTGACCGGTATCAAACGCATGATGCCGGTCAGTGCCGACATGGAAGTCACGCTCGAAGCTAATCCCGGCACCATCGAGCATGGGCAATTCGCAGCGTATCGCGCCGCCGGTGTGAACCGCGTGTCGTTGGGTGCGCAAAGCTTTCAACCGGAACAGTTGCAGAAGTTGGGACGCATCCACAGTAGCGGTGACATTGCCGCGTCGGTAGAGGAGTTGCGACGCGCTGGTATCGACAATTTCAATCTCGATCTCATGTATGGCTTACCAGGTCAGACCATCGAACAAGCGCTTGCGGACTTACAGCAAGCCATCGCGTTGGCGCCGGCGCATCTGTCTCACTACCAACTGACGTTGGAGCCGGGCACGGCGTTCTATCATCGTCCGCCCGTGTTGCCGGATGGCGATGCATGCTACGCAATGCAGTGGCAATGCCAGGCGTCATTGGCGGATGCGGGCTATCGTCAATACGAAGTGTCGGCGTATGCGCAGCCCGGACGACAGTCGGTGCATAACCGCAATTATTGGGAGTTTGGCGACTACTTGGGACTAGGTGCGGGCGCGCACGGCAAGCTCAGTACCGACGGACAAATTGTGCGCACCGAAAGGCGCAAACAACCTCGCGAGTATCTGGAAGTGCCGGTGCAACAACGACTGTTGCCGCGTCACGTGGTGGAACCGGACGAATTGCCGTTTGAATTCATGCTCAATGCCCTGCGTCTACGCGACGGATTTGAGGCGGAGTTGTTTACCGCCCGTACCGGTCTACAGTGGTCGGTGTTACAGCAGAAAATGGTGTTAGCTGAGCAGCGGGGTTTGCTGGCATCTGTGAATGGCCGGAGGTGGCAGCCGACAGAGTTAGGTCGACGCTTTCTAAACGACTTGGTGGAGATGTTTTTAAGCGATGCTTCCGAGGTGTGAGTCAGACGGCGGGAGACCTGCATCGCTGACCGTCCGACAATGGCTGAATTACGATTATGGTGAATTCGCCGGGTGAATGCGCCAAGTGCTTGCAGCGATTCAAATATGTGCTGCGGATCACTTTTTACTTGACTTATTCGGCCAAGCCTTGCTTAGGCAGAGTCGTCTTATGCACATCTGCCAACCGGTCTATATGCGATCAGGCCTTGGTGGCGATAGTGCAGGCGTATTCTCATATGATCATTGTAAGCAATTGTTTTTAATAAATAATAATCATGGTTAGTTTTTAACCAAGACCACAAAGCCTCAATGGCAGCGCCTTTTTGACAGTCTTGTTACTACTTCATCCACAGAGTTATCCACAGGTTTTGTGGATAACCGCATCACACCGGGTTTTGCCGAGGTTGTGCAACGCAACGGTGCACGATAAACGCGAAACGCAGCGATTAGGGGAGTGAGCCGCCATCACGGACTCAGCTTGCGGTTGCTGGATCGCGCGGCTACACTGCGCGCCCCCAATTTTCTGGAACTGGGCACGGGCCCTTGATCGTCATGAAAGCCGGCATCCATCCCGAATACAAAGACATGAATGTGACTTGCGGCTGTGGCAACAGCTTCATCACGCGCTCGACCTTGGGCACTGACTTGCAAATCGAAGTGTGCTCGAACTGCCATCCGTTTTATACCGGCAAGCAGAAGATGGTCGACACCGGCGGTCGCGTCGACAAGTTCCGCAAGAAATACGCGCGCGGCTAAAGTTAATTGCTCGCCACCTCGGCGCGCTCAGCTTGTACCAGTTTGGCAAGGCGCTTCGTGTGCTACACGAAGCGCCTTTTGCTTGTGTAACCCGGTTCCTCCGTCTGGAGGTTTCCGCTAAGATTGCGCGCTCTTTATTTTAGTGTCGTGCTCGCGCCACAACGCCGAGCAGTAGTTCGCCGTGAAGACTGGAGATTGGACGTATGTATTTTCGATTGACCGCGCTGCTAGGCTTGGGGCTGAGTGCGTTGATGGGCCTGGCGCATGCCGAAGGTGATGCCACGCGTGGTAAGGAGTTGGCTTACACCTGTCAGGGGTGCCATGGCATTCCGAATTACAAGAACGTTGCGCCGGTATACAGCGTGCCCAAGCTGGGTGGTCAACAAGCCGCTTACCTGGTTGCGGCGTTGAAGGCGTACGCTACTGGTGATCGTGCGCATCCCACCATGCATGCCCATGCAGTCAGCAACAGCGAGCAGGATCGCGCCGACATGGCGGCCTTCTTTGCAGGCAAGGGCGCACTGAAGGCGACTGTCGTGGGCACGCCGCCGCCTGCGGCACAGGTGTGCACGTCTTGTCACGGCTCGGACGGTCATACGCTGCTGCCGGGATACCCGCATCTGGCCGGTCAACATGCCGACTATCTGGCGCAGACGTTGCGCGACTATAAGAGTGGCAAGCGCAAGAATGCGGTGATGGCGGGCATTATTGCTACGCTGGCCGACAAGGACATTGAGGCCGTCGCGGGTTTCTACGCCAAGCAAAAGGGCCTGTGCGACACCCAGCAAATTGCCAACAACAATGGGCAGTGCAAGCCGTAAGCGTGCAGTGATTTGTTGGGCAAAAGGCCGGGACATCCCGGCCTTTTGCGTCTCTATAGCTTTAAAATGTAGTTGAATTTGTATTGCAACCACCTGCTGCGGTTACGGTGCGGCGTTTTCTCAGCAAACCAATCTGAGTAGTGATCTCCATGCGTCTGCGAGCCTTGCGTATTTATCAGACCGAGGGTGATGCCTCTGCAGCGGGAGTCCGCGCGGTACTGGACAGCATGCAGGTGGATCAACTGACGCCGGGCGATGTGCTGATTCGGGTGCAGTACTCCAGCATCAACTATAAAGACGCGCTGGCGGCGACTGGCGCGGGCAAGATTTTGCGTCGCTATCCGTTGAACGGCGGCATTGATCTGGCGGGCGTGGTGGTCCAGTCGCACGACAGTCAATTTCAACCAGGCCAGCCAGTGCTGGTGACTGGTTGTGGTTTGAGTGAAACCTTGGATGGCGGCTATGCCGAGTATGCGCGCGTACCCGCTGCGGCCGTCATCGCTCTGCCAACGGGATTGGATGCACTGTCGGCCATGACACTGGGCACCGCCGGATTCACTGCGGCGTTGGCAATTCATCGCATGGAACACAATGGCCTACACCCGCAGCAGGGCGAGATCGCCGTAACCGGCGCCACCGGTGGCGTGGGCAGTTTGGCCATCGACATGCTGGCCGCACGCGGTTATCGCGTCTGCGCCATCACCGGTAAGGAAGCCGAGCGCGACTACTTGCAGCAGTTAGGTGCGCAGAGCATTTGTTTGCGCGCTGAACTCAAACTGACTCAGGCGGCACTGGAGCCAGCTCGATTTGCCGGTGCGATTGATAACTTGGGGGGCGAATGGCTGTCCTGGTTGGTGCGCAGTACGCAGCCGTTTGGCAGCGTCGTCAGTATTGGCATGGCGGCGGGTGGGCAACTCAATACCTCAGTGATGCCGTTCATCCTGCGTGGCGTCAATCTATTGGGCATTACTTCAACGAACACGCCACGGGCGCTTCGCGAACTAGTGTGGCGGCGTGTTGCGACCGACTTGAAACCGGCGCATCTGGATCTCATCCGTACCCGGATAGTGGCACTCGATGATTTGCCGATGTTATTCCCTGAATATCTGCGTGGCAGTGTTCGTGGCCGTACGGTTGTGCGCATTCAAGACTGATATCGAATGGACCATCATCAACTGCAACTGGCCGCGCAAGAATTCGGTGTATCGCTAAGCGAGGCGCAGTGCGTAGCGCTGGAACGATTGCTGCTGGCACTCAATGATTGGAATCAGCGCATCAATCTCACGGCCATTCGCGATCCACAGCAGCAGATCACCAAACATTTGCTCGATAGTCTGTCGATTCATCCCTATCTGCGCGGTACTCGCATTGCCGACATCGGCACCGGTGCTGGCTTTCCCGGTTTACCGCTGGCGCTGGTGAATCCGGGCAAACACTTTGTCTTGATCGACTCCGTGAACAAAAAGCTGCGCTTTGTCGAACATGCGGCGCAAGCTATGGGCTTGACCAATGTGACGGTGTTGCATACTCGTGCCCAGGATCATCAGCCCGAAGTGCGTTTCGACTGCGTCGTCTCGCGCGCCATGGGCTCGATTGAAAATTTCATTAAATGGTGTGGGCATTTGTGCGTCAGCGGCGGTCGGCTGCTGGCCATGAAAGGACGTTACCCGGAAGAAGAGCTCAAGACGCTGCCCAATGGTTGGAAGGTGGCGGCGATTCACGAGCTGAAGATTCCCGGTCTGGACGAACAGCGCCATCTTGTGGAACTCTGCCGCAGTCACGACAAGGCCTGATCACACATGAAGCGCGTCATCGCAGTTACCAACCAGAAAGGCGGCGTGGGCAAAACCACGACCAGCGTCAATCTCGCTGCGTCCCTGGCTGCGACCAAACGTCGTGTGTTGTTGATCGATCTCGATCCGCAGGGCAATGCGACCATGGGGTGCGGTGTGGATAAGCGCAGCTTGACGCACTCCTGCACCGAGGTGTTGCTGGATGAATGCACGATCGATTCGGCGCTGGTGGCGATCGAGCACAGCGGCTTTACGCTGTTGCCCAGCAATCAAGACTTGGTGGCGGCGGAAGTGCAGCTCACCGGTAAGCCGGGTGGTGAGGCGCGTTTGCGCGACGCGTTGTCAACCATCCGGGATCAGTTCGACCTAGTGCTGATCGATTGTCCACCATCGCTCAATATGCTGACGGTGAATGCGCTGGTGGCGGCGGATTCGGTGTTGATCCCTATGCAATGCGAGTACTACGCGCTGGAAGGTTTGACGGCGTTGGTGGGCACCATCGACGAGATCAAGCGCAGCGCCAATCCGCCGCTGCACATCGAAGGCATTTTGCGCACCATGTTCGATCCGCGAAACAACTTGGCCAACGAAGTCTCCGGGCAGTTGATCCAGCACTTCGGCGACAAAGTGTTCCGTACCATGATTCCGCGCAATGTGCGTCTGGCCGAAGCGCCCAGTTATGGGCAGCCGGCGTTGGTGTACGACAAAGAATCGCGAGGTGCGCTGGCGTATCTGGCGCTGGCGGGGGAAATGTTGCGTCGCGAAGATGATGTCAACGCTGCAACGATGGCCTCTTGATCGGCATTGCTGGAGTGTAGGCCCTCACGACGAGTACACTCGCCAGCCTTCAATTAGTCATCTGGCCACTTCAAGCATCTATGGTCACTAAGCGATCCAGTCTAGGGCGGGGGCTCGGCGCATTGCTGGGTCAATCAGCCGTTGCCACGCACCAGGAACCGGTCACGCTAGGCGGGCCGCGCGATCAGGAACTGGCCAAGTTGCCGGTGGATCTGCTGCAGCGTGGCAAGTACCAGCCGCGCATGGACATGCACCAAGACACCCTGCAGGAGCTGGCGGATTCGATCCGCGCCCAGGGAGTCATTCAACCCATCGTCGTGCGGCCAGTGGGCGATTCCATTCCGGGACAACCGAGGCGTTACGAAATCATTGCCGGCGAACGCCGCTGGCGTGCGGCGCAACTGGCGGGCCTGCACGAAATTCCGGCGGTGATCCGCCACATTGCCGACGAAGCAGCCGTGGCCATGTCGCTGATTGAGAATATTCAGCGCGAAAATTTGAATCCGCTTGAAGAAGCGCGTGCGCTGGAACGATTGATTACAGAATTCGATATGACGCACCAAACCGCTGCCGATGCCGTGGGCCGTTCGCGTGCCGCGGTATCGAATCTGTTGCGCCTGCTGGACTTGGCCGACGAGGTGAAGGCACTGGTGGAAAAGCGCGAGCTGGAAATGGGTCATGCGCGGGCCTTGTTAGGGCTTAGCAATACACGCCGCCAGGTGGAAGTGGCGCGGGTGGTCGCCACAAAGGGGTTGTCGGTGCGTGAAACTGAGGCGTTGGTGCGCCGCATGGACAAGAACGAGCACGAACCCCCCACCCCGTCGCCCCGACTTGATCCCAATATCAAACGTCTGGAAAGCGAATTGGCCGATAAGCTCGGCGCCAAGGTGCAGGTCCAGCACTCCGCGAAGGGCAGCGGCAAATTGATCATCAACTACCACACGCTGGACGAATTGGACGGGATTTTGGCTCACCTGCAATAGGCGGTCGCAGGTCTTAGAGACTGTTCACGATCTCGATCAAGGGAGGCAGTGCAAGGCAAAACGGCAAGAAAAAACGCAGCGTACACAGAGTACGTGAGTATTTTTCTTGCCGTTTTAACGCCGCAATGCACCCTTCAGCGAGATCGTGAGCAGGCTCTTAGTGCATTCGACTAAGAAAATACCTAAGCCAAAATCAGTTCGCTGCCAATAAACTTTGAACTTTCTCCGAACTCCGGTTGATGCACTGCAAATCGCCCCCTATAATTCGCCGCCTTCGATTGGGGCCAGCCCCAATAGCAAAGTTGTGAGTGATCCGGACTGGCGGCGATTAGACAGATGTTAAGCTCAGCGGCCCGTCAAGCTTTGCGGATTCTTGCCTGGCAATTGCTTGGATTGATTCTGTCGACGGCTTGCGCTGGCTCGCTGTACGGTTGGCGTGTGGGTCGATCAGTGCTGGTTGGCAGCGGCATAGGTTGGGCCGCAACTGCATACATCGTGTTTGTGCTGATCAAACATAGTTTGCAGCCTGCGCGACCGGCGACAGTGCTGTCTTTGTACGGCAATTGGTTTGTGAAGACGGCATTGGTGATGGGATTGTTGCTGGTCGCGCTACGCTCCAAGGCGCTGCTGCCGCCGGCAATATTGCTCGGTTTGTTTAGTAGTTTGGCGACATATTGGCTGGCTGTGGTGTTAGACGGCAGCCGCACTTTGAAGACGGGTACGAGATAAGTCTAATGACAGCGACAGAGACAGTGGCAAATGAAGGCGGTGCAGCTCACGAGAGCTTGTCCGAATACATTTCCCATCATTTGCATCATCTCTCCAATCATGAGCCATCCGGCTTGTTCGATTTTTCCGTTGTTCACCTTGATACGATTTTCTTTTCTCTGTTATGTGCGGCCATTGTGCTGATCGTTTTACGCGCTGCTGCTAGACGCGCCACAGTTGGAGTTCCGGGAAAATTCCAAACTGCCGTGGAAATGCTCGTTGAATGGGTCAATGGCGAAGCCAAGGCTACGGTACACGGCAACGTTAATTATATTGCGCCCTTGGCATTGACGGTGTTTTGCTGGGTCACCGTCATGAATGCGATCGATCTGCTGCCCGTCGATTGGCTACCTGGTTTGGGCAAACTAGTTGGCGTCGATCATCTTCGTCCGCTACCTACTGCTGACTTAAATGCCACGCTGGGTATGGCTGTCGGTGTACTTATTTTGGCCACTTACTACGGCATCAAAGTGAAGGGCTTGGGTGGCTGGCTTCATGAATTCGCCGCCGGGCACTTCGGTTCTGCCAAGCTCACCTTTAACCCATTGACCTGGGTGGCCTTCGTCGTTCTGCTGGCAGCCAATCTATTCTTCGGTCTCGAAGGTTTTATCGCTCCCACGATTTCGCACGGTTTTCGTCTGTACGGAAACATGTATGCAGGCGAGCTTATTTTCTTCTTGATATCCGGTCTTGGCGGCAGTGCAACGGTTGTAGGGACGATTTTGCATCTGTTGCTCGGCACTGCTTGGGCGATCTTTCATATCTTGATTGTTCTGCTTCAGGCTTACGTATTTATGATGCTGACGCTGGTCTATATCGGACGAGCGCACGAGCATCACTAAAGCTTTCTTCATCATCACTTAGTTTCAACGGAGAATACACATGACGACGACTGCGTTTGTGGCACTGGCTTGCGGTTTGATTATCGGCTTAGGCGCCCTCGGCGCTTGTATCGGCATCGGTTTCATGTCCGGCAAATACATTGAAGCGTCGGCTCGCCAGCCAGAACTGATGAATGTTCTGCAAACCAAGGTCTTCCTGTTGCTGGCGCTGATCGACGCGGCCTTCATTATCGGTACCGGTATTGCGTTGTGGTTCGCCACTGCCAGCCCGTTCCCGGTCTAAGTTGGCAGTTACCACGCCTGGCGACAGTGTGTGGTTCTGCCTGTTTGCGTGCTGACCGCGCCGTAAGGCGCAGCCCAGAGTAGGTCCCAGGATCCTATGAATCTTACTGCAACACTCATTATCCAATCGCTGGTATTCATCATCCTCGGTTGGGTCACGATGAAGTTCATCTGGCCACCGCTGATTGCGGCGATCGAAGATCGTCAACGCAAGATTGCCGATGGTCTGGCTGCTGCTGACAAAGGCGAAAAGAGTCTGGCGGACGCGCAAGCGTCGGCGGCCGACATCGTCAAAGAAGCGCGCGTGCAGGCCAGCAAGATTGCCGATCAGGCGCATCGTCGTTCCAACGAAATGATCGACGAAGCCAAGAGCACGGCCGTCGCCGAAGGGCAGCGTCTGCTGAGTGATGCCCGTCAGGAAGTAGTCCTGGAAAAGGGCCGGGTGCGCGATCAATTGCGCGGTGAAGTGGGTGCGCTGGCCATTGCGGGCGCTACTCAGGTGCTGGGTCGCGAGATCGACGCGCGCGCACATGCTGATCTGATTGAGCAGCTCGCCAAAGAAATCGAGCGGGGCTAAGGAGTACAGCATGGCCGAAAAAGCCACCATCGCCCGCCCCTATGCTCGTGCAGCATTTGAATTTGCCCAGACCAATGGCACGTTCAAGCAATGGTCTGAAGCGCTGTCTATCGCCGCTGCGGTGGTGACTGATCCTTCGGTCGCGAAATTGCTTAATCATCCGCGGGTCACGGCCGCACAACTGGTCGAGTTGATCGCGCAGGTGGCAGGTTCGAGCCTGGACGGTTCAGCGCAAAATTTTGTTGCCACGCTGGCACACAATCGCCGTCTGGGCCTGCTGCCTCACATCGCGAAGATGTACGAAGTGCTGCGTGCCGATGTCGAGCGTGTAGCAGACGTAGACGTGATTTCGGCGGTGCCGCTTGATGCGACTCAGCAACAGCGATTGACCGCTGCACTGCAAACTCGATTGAAGCGCTCGGTGCGTCTGCATTGTTCCGTTGATGCATCGCTCATGGGTGGCGCAATCGTGCGCAGTGGCGACTTGGTGATCGATGGTTCGGTCAAAGAGCGCCTGGGGCGTTTGGCTTCCGTAATTACCAACTGATTTATTAAAGCTATTTGTTATTAAGGCTATTTGCACACTCAGTAACCTGAGTTCCTGCGAGGAATGTGGACATGTCCATCAAGGCATCTGAAATTAGCGACCTGATCAAGAACCGCATTGCCAAGTTCTCGGCTGTAACCGAAGAACGCAATGTGGGCACGGTAGTCACCGTCACCGACGGTATTGTGCGTGTGCACGGTTTGGCTGACGTGAAGTACGGCGAAATGTTGGAATTCCCTGGTGGCAGCTTCGGCCTCGCGCTGAACCTCGAGCAGGATTCCGTGGGTTCGGTGGTGCTCGGTGAGTACAAGCACATCGCCGAAGGCGACACGGTGAAAACCACTGGTCGCATTCTTGAAGTGCCAGTAGGTGAAGGCCTGCTTGGTCGCGTCGTAGATGCGCTGGGTAATCCCATCGACGGCAAAGGTCCAATCAATGCCACTCGTCAGGCGCCCATCGAGCGCGTTGCGCCCGGCGTGATTTATCGTAAGTCGGTGAATCAGCCAGTGCAGACCGGTTACAAGGCCGTCGACTCCATGGTGCCGATTGGTCGCGGTCAGCGCGAGCTGATCATCGGCGACCGTCAAACCGGTAAGACCGCGATGGCCATCGACGCCATCATCAATCAGAAAGGCAGCGGCATTAAATGTATCTATGTCGCCATCGGCCAGAAGCAATCGTCGATTGCTAACGTGGTGCGCAAGCTGGAAGAGCACGGCGCAATGGATCACACCATCATCGTTGCGGCGTCCGCTTCGACGCCTGCCGCCATGCAATACCTGGCGCCGTACGCCGGTTGCGCCATGGGCGAATACTTCATGGACAAGGGCGAAGACGCGCTGGTGATCTATGACGACTTGACCAAACAAGCCTGGGCCTATCGCCAGATTTCCTTGTTGCTGCGTCGTCCGCCGGGCCGCGAAGCGTATCCGGGTGACGTGTTCTATCTGCACTCGCGTCTGTTGGAGCGTTCCGCACGCGTCAACGAAGAATACGTTGAGAAGGCTACTAATGGTGCCGTGAAGGGTAAGACCGGTTCGTTGACCGGTTTGCCAATCATCGAAACCCAAGCGGGTGACGTGACGGCCTTCGTGCCCACGAATGTCATTTCTATTACGGACGGACAGATCTTCTTGGAAGGTGACTTGTTCAACGCCGGTATCCGTCCCGCCATGAACGCCGGCGTCTCGGTGTCGCGCGTGGGCGGTTCGGCACAGACGGACATCATCAAGCGTCTGGGCGGCGGCATCCGCTTGTCGTTGGCGCAGTATCGCGAACTGGCGGCGTTCTCGCAGTTCGCTTCGGATCTCGACGCAGCGACCCGCAGCCAGTTGGAACGCGGCCAGCGCGTAACCGAGTTGATGAAGCAGAAGCAGTACGCGCCGATGTCGGTGGCCGAAATGGCCCTGTCCATTTACGCCGTGAACAACGGTTACATGGACAAGGTTGATGTGAAGAAGATTGGCGCTTTCGAAGTCGCGCTGCAAAGCTTTGCCAAGACCAGCTTCAAGGCCGATATGGACGCCATCAATGCTGACCCAGTGTTGAAGAAATTCGAAGCCGCCTTGAAGAAGATCTGCGGCGAGTTTGCAACGTCGGGATCTTATTGATTGTCCGAGTGCGCGTTGCAAGTCACGCGCACTGAACTGAGCTAACAAAACATGCCCGGTACTAAAGAGATTCGGACCAAGATCGCGAGTATTAAAAATACTCAGAAGATCACCAAGGCCATGCAAATGGTGGCCGCCAGCAAAATGCGCAAGGCGCAGGATCGCATGCGCGCCACGCGCCCGTATTCGGAGCGCATTCGCCGGGTAATCGGTCACTTGCGCATGGCCAATCCCGATTTCAAGCATCCCTTCTTGGTAGAGCGCGAACCGAAGGCGGTCGGCTTCATCATCGTCAGCACTGACCGTGGTTTGTGCGGCGGTCTGAACGCTAATCTGTTCAAAGCCACATTGACGGCAATGCGCGAATGGCAGCAGAAGGGTTGCACCATACATCTGAGCTTGATTGGTTCCAAGGCAGTAAATTTTTTCCGCCGCCTCAAAGATGTTGAAACACTCGGTACCGTGACGCATCTGGGCGATCACCCGCATGTGGCCGATTTGATCGGCAACGTCAAAGTGATGTTGGATCGTTATCAAGAAGGCAAGCTGGACCGGCTGTTCGTCGTCAACAATGTGTTCGTCAACAGCATGACCCAGAAGCCTACTGTGCTGCAGTTATTGCCGGTGGTCACGGAAGCCGAAGACGCCGCTAAGCTGCAAAAGCTCTGGGACTACATCTATGAGCCTTCGGCAGATGCGTTGCTGGATGGCTTGTTGACGCGCTATGTGGAATCGCAGGTGTATCAGTCGTCGGTGGAAAATGTGGCCTGCGAAATGGCCGCGCGTATGGTGGCTATGAAGAGCGCCACCGACAACGCCGGCAACCTGATCAGCGAACTGCAGTTGATTTACAACAAGGCACGTCAGGCAGCGATTACCAAGGAACTGTCGGAAATCGTCGGCGGCGCCGCAGCAGTTTGACGCAAGTTACAGAATCTCGTTTTTGAATTTTAGTGAATGATTCGCTGCGACCAGAATCGCAGCAGCCCAAGAGGAAACTGAAGATGGCAACCGGCAAGATCGTGCAAATCATCGGCGCGGTGATCGACGTGGAGTTCCCACGCGACAGCATTCCCAAAGTCTACGAAGCGCTCAAGCTCGTTGATAACGGCTTGACGCTGGAAGTTCAAATGCAGATGGGTGACGGCGTAGTGCGCACCATCGCCATGGGCGTGTCAGAAGGTTTGCAGCGCGGTCTCGCCGTGCAGGCCACCGGCAAGCCAATTCAGGTGCCAGTGGGCAAGGCCACACTGGGCCGCATCATGGACGTGCTCGGCAATCCGCAAGATGAAGTCGGTCCGGTGAATGCCGCCGAATACTGGCCCATCCATCGTGCTGCGCCGACCTATGACGAACAGGCGGGCGGTCAAGACTTGCTCGAAACCGGCATCAAGGTGATCGACCTGTTGGTGCCATTCGCCAAGGGCGGTAAGATCGGTCTGTTCGGCGGTGCCGGCGTGGGCAAGACCGTGAACATGTTGGAACTCATCAACAACATCGCCAAGGCGCACTCGGGTCTGTCGGTGTTTGCCGGTGTGGGTGAACGTACCCGCGAAGGTAACGACTTCTATCACGAGATGGCCGAGTCGGGCGTTATCAAGCTGGACAACCTTGCCGAGTCGAAAGTGGCCATGGTGTACGGTCAGATGAACGAGCCACCGGGCTGCCGTCTGCGTGTGGCCTTGTCGGGTCTGACTATGGCGGAATACTTCCGTGACGAAATACAGCCCAACGGCAAGGGCCGTGACGTGCTGTTCTTCGTCGACAACATTTACCGCTACACGCTGGCCGGTACCGAAGTGTCGGCGTTGCTCGGCCGCATGCCGTCCGCCGTGGGTTACCAGCCGACACTGGCCGAAGAAATGGGCGTGCTGCAAGAGCGCATCACCTCCACCAAGACCGGTTCGATTACCTCGATCCAGGCCGTTTACGTCCCTGCCGATGACTATACCGATCCGTCGCCTGCGACCACCTTCGCGCACTTGGATGCGACGGTAGTATTGTCGCGTCAGATTGCATCGCTCGGTATTTATCCGGCAGTGGACCCACTGGATTCCACTAGCCGTCAGCTCGATCCGCTGGTGATCGGCGACGAACACTACGACACCGCACGCGGCGTGCAGGCCGTGCTGCAAAAGTACAAAGAATTGCAGGATATCATCGCGATTCTGGGCATGGACGAACTGTCGGAAGAAGACAAACTGTCCGTCAATCGCGCACGCAAGATCAGAAATTTCCTGTCGCAACCTTTCCATGTGGCCGAAGTGTTTACCGGCAGCCCCGGCAAGTATGTTTCGCTGAAGGATTCCATTCGCGGCTTCAAGGGCATCTTGGCCGGCGACTACGATCACTTGCCGGAACAGGCTTTCTACATGGTGGGCGCGATTGAAGAAGCCGTAGAGAAGGCAAAGACGCTGCAGTAATCGGCGAGAGCTGTGGTTGGCAGTGCGTAACGATGCTGCCGACTGCGACTGTCAACTAGCCACCGTCAACTGAGAACTCTAGATGGCAACCATTCAAGTCGACATCGTCAGCGCCGAAGGCGAGATCTTCAGTGGCGAAGCCGCCATGGTGTTCGTGCCTGCGGTGCAGGGTGACATTGGCATTGCGCCGCGCCATGCACCGTTGATTACTACTCTCAAACCGGGTGAAGTGCGGGTGCAGTTGCCTTCGGGCGAGGAGCAACACGTCTATGTCTCCGGTGGCGCCCTGGAAATACAACCGCATCTGGTGACCATACTGGCCGATACGGCTATCCGCGCCAAGGATCTGGACGAAGCTGCGGTGCTGCAAGCCAAGCAGCGTGCTGAAGAGGCGATCGCCAATCGCAACGAAGAAGTGGATCTGGGTCAAGCACAGGCAGAATTGGCGCGCGTCATGGCACAGTTCAAGGCCATCGAGCGGCTGCGCAAGATGAAGAATCAGCAGTAACCCGGATTAATTTGATGATTCGAGAACGCGCGTCCAGTTTGCTGGGCGCGCGTTTTTGTTTGGTGTTCAGGAAGTCGATTGCGGCGCCGCTGGGGCGCATCTAAAGTTGTGGTGCGCGCAGCGCATTGCCTGAGGAGTAAGTCTATGTCGCTATCCATCGTCATCCTGGCCGCCGGTCAGGGCAAACGCATGAATTCAAATCTGCCCAAGGTGTTGCAGCCCCTGGCGGGCGAGCCTTTGCTGGCGCATGTGTTACACGCGGCTCGGGCATTGCAAGCGGCTGACATTCATGTGGTGTATGGCCATGGCGGCGAACAAGTGCGCGCTGCGTTTGCCACACATCCCATCAACTGGGCGTTGCAAGCAGCACAACTGGGCACCGGGCATGCGTTGGCGCAAGCCATGCCGGCCATTGGCGATGAGCAAACGGTGTTGGTGTTGTATGGCGATGTGCCGCTGACTCAACCGCAAACGCTGCAACCGTTGCTCGACGCTGCCGCGCAGGGTGCGCTGGGTTTGCTGAGCGTCGAGCTCGCGGATCCCACCGGTTACGGTCGTATCGTGCGCAACGCGGCCGGCAAGGTAGTGCGGATTGTCGAGCACAAAGATGCCAACACCAAGGAACGCGCCATCAATGAAGCGAACACCGGCCTGCTCGCCGCCAATGCCGGACATTTGCGGCGTTGGTTGGCACAGCTCAAGAACGACAATGCCCAGGGCGAGTATTACTTGACCGACATCGTGACCATGGCGGTGCGCGACGGCGTGAACGTCGAAGCCGTGCTGGCGCCAGACGAGGCCGAGGTGCTCGGTGTCAATGACAAAGTACAACTGGCGGAAGTGGAGGCCCACCTGCGTGCACGCCGTGCACGCGAGCTGATGCAGCAAGGCGCGACGATTGTTGATCCAGCGCGAATCGATATTCGCGGCAAAGTCACGGTGGGCAAGGATGTCTTTATCGATGTGAACGTGGTGTTGGTAGGTGACGTGCACCTCGCCGACAACGTGCGTATCGGTCCTAACTGTTACATCCAGGACAGCCGCATCGGCGCTGACACCGAAGTTTTCTGCAACTGTGTGTTGGACCATGCGGTGGTCGGACCGAACTGCAACATCGGCCCGTTTGCGCGCCTGCGTCCCGAGGCAGAGCTGGCCGATCATGTGCATATCGGCAACTTCGTCGAAGTAAAGAAAAGTCAGATCGGCTCGGGCAGCAAGGCCAATCACTTGACCTACATCGGCGATGCTACCGTGGGCGCCAGGGTCAACATCGGCGCCGGCACCGTCACCGTGAACTACGACGGCGCCAACAAATGGCGCACCGAAATTGGCGATGACGCCTTCGTCGGTTCGGGCTCGATGTTGGTGGCGCCGGTGAAGATTGGCGCCGGCGCGAATACCGGCGCAGGCTCCACCATCACCCGGGATGCGCCCGAAGGTAAACTCACGCTCGGCAGGGCGCGCCAAGTCACGTTGGAAGGTTGGAAACGGCCGGTCAAGGAACGCTGATTCACTAGCAAACCGCTGCCCGTCACAAATAAACGCGATGTTCCGGGCTAAAATGCCGCAACGTTCAAATACGGCTGCCAAGTGGGTGGCCAGACAGATTCCTGCTAGAGGTTACTTATGTGCGGAATTGTGGGCGCCATCGCCAGTCGTGACATCGTTCCGATCCTGATCGATGGCCTGCGCCGTTTGGAATATCGCGGCTACGACTCCGCAGGTGTGGCGGTTCTCAACGCCAGCAACAAGCTGACGCGTCTGCGTACCGTCGGCAAAGTGAAGAACCTGCAGGACGCGCTCGACGACAGTCCGACCAGCGGCCAGCTTGGCATTGCGCATACTCGCTGGGCTACGCATGGTGCGCCGGCCGAACGCAATGCCCATCCGCACATTTCCCAGGACGGGATTGCCATCGTTCACAACGGCATCATCGAGAATCATGACGAGCTGCGCGAAGACCTGAGCAAGGCCGGCTATATCTTCAGTTCCGAAACCGATACCGAAGTGATTGCGCATCGCATTCACTTCCACATGAAAAAACTCGGTGGTGACCTGTTTAAGTCAGTGCGTGCGACTGCTGCCGAATTGGAAGGCGCCTATGCACTGGCGGTGATGTCCGAGAACAGCCCGAATACGATCGTGCTGGCGCGTGAGGGTTGTCCGGTAGTTATTGGCGTGGGCCAAGGCGAACACTTCGTTGCGTCCGATGTGTCGGCACTGTTGCCGGTGACGCGCAGTTTCATTTTTCTCGAAGAAGGCGATGTCGCGGAAGTGCATCGCGATAGCCTGCGAGTACTGGATCGCGAGGGGCATGTAGTGCAACGTCCGGTGCGCATCAGCGAACTCAGCGCCGACGCCGCCGAGAAGGGCGACTTTGCCCATTACATGCTGAAAGAAATTCATGAGCAGCCCCGTGCAGTGGCGCAGACATTGGAAGAACGTGTCGCCGGCGGAAAATTGCTGGAAGCGGCTTTCGGACCCGGCGCCATGGAAGCGTTTCGACGCGCCGAAGCGGTACAGATTGTCGCGTGCGGCACCAGTTATCACGCCGGCGCAGTCGCCAAGTATTACATCGAGCAAATCGCTCGTCTGCCATGCTGGGTGGAAATTGCCAGCGAGTATCGCTATCGCAATCCCGTGGTGCCGAAGAACACCGTGTTTGTCGCCATTTCCCAATCGGGTGAAACCGCCGACACGTTGGCGGCCCTACGCATGGCCAAGCAGCTCGGCTATCTGTCGACGCTGGCGATCTGCAACGCGCCGGAAAGTTCGCTGGTGCGTGAATCCGAACTGGTGATGCTGACGCGCGCCGGCCCTGAAATTGGCGTGGCTTCTACTAAAGCTTTCACCACCCAGCTCACCGCACTGGGCATGCTGGTGGTGGCCCTCGCCAAATTCAACGGCGCCGATGCCGAGCGCGAGCGCGGTCTGGTGCAACGCCTGATTGAAGTGCCTGGCCTCATTGAAAAGACGCTGCAACTTGATTCCGCTATTAAACAACTAGCCAAAAAATTTGCCGACAAACATCACGCGTTGTTTCTGGGGCGAGGCCAGATGTATCCCATCGCGATGGAAGGCGCACTCAAGCTCAAGGAGATTTCTTACATCCATGCCGAAGCGTATCCGGCTGGCGAGTTGAAGCATGGGCCGTTGGCATTGGTGGACGAGGATATGCCGGTGATCATCGTGGCGCCGAATAACGACTTGTTGGAGAAACTCAAATCCAACATGCAGGAGGTGCGTGCACGCGGCGGTGAGCTGTACGTGTTTGCCGATCCCGATTCAAACATCGAGTCGTCCGAAGGCGTGACGGTGCTGCACATGCCCAAACATGTCAGCCATTTTCAAGCCGCCATCATCTACACCATTCCCTTGCAACTGCTGTCCTATCACTGCGCAGTGCTCAGGGGCACCGACGTCGATCAGCCGCGTAACTTGGCCAAGTCGGTGACGGTGGAGTAGGCCCTAGCGCCTCGACCAATCAACGTAACCAGAATTTTTCACCGGCCTTAGCAACTGGCAGCGGATGCCGATTGGGCAGAACTAGTGGATGAGCTTAGCTTGAAGCTGCGTGGATGAATCAAGCACCTTACTTGGCACGACCTGCATAGCCCTTAGTTTGTGTAGCGATGCGCCACGCTGAGCCGCGGCCGACAATGTACAGCGTCTTCTTGCCGGGGCCGGCAAACGCCATGTTCTGCGGCGCTTTGGGCAAGGTGATGATGCCCAGCGCTTTGCCCTTGTTGTTGAACACTTGCACGCCTGCGGTAGAGGCGACATATAAACGTCCCTTGGCATCCACCGCTAAACCATCCGCACCACTCGTCATGACGCCAGCATCGTTCTTGCGAAACCCTTCCAGTTTGGCGAAGTCACGATGCGGCCCCAGCGTGCCATCCCTTTTGATGTCATAGGCAAGCACGTACTCGCCCCAGGTGTTGGCAACGTACAACGTTTTTTCATTGGGACTGAGTTGAATGCCATTGGGGCGCGGTACCGTGGTATCGAGCTGATGTACTTCGCCCTGTGGGCTCAAGTAATACACGCCCGCAGCAGGCGGTGCAGCCGGCACAGGTTGCCCTGCCGGCGTATTAACACCCATGTCGGTGAAGTACACACCGCCATGTTTATCCACCACCAGATCGTTCAGGCGTCCGAGTGGTTTGCCTTGATAGGCGTCGACCACCATGCGCGCCTTGTCCTGCGGATACACCACGCTGATAGCGGGCTTACCAACCAATACCGCCAGCAACTCGCCCTGCTTGTTGTAAGCCAGGGAATTGACGCCGTTGCCGGCG
>JANMSB010000195.1:0-16121 GCA_031388915.1 Pseudomonadota bacterium
GCCGCGACGGTCAGGATGAAAAACACAAAAATCTGACCATGTAAATCGCCCAACTGGCGTGAAAACGCCACGAAGTTGAAGTTCACGGCCAGCAGCATCAGCTCGATGCACATCAGCAACAGAATCACGTTCTTGCGGTTCAAGAAGATGCCGGCTATCGACAGACTGAACAACACGCCGGACAACATCAGAACATTGGGAGTAGTAATCATGATTGTCCCTCCGCGCCGGTTGCTGGCACTTCAGGTTTGACTGCGGCCACCTTGACGATACGCACGCGATCTTTGGCGTTCACCGCCACCTGCGCGCTGATGTCCTGCAACTTCTGACCGGTGCGCTTGCGCATGGTGAGCACAATGGCCGCGACAATGGCAATCAGCAAAATAGCGCCAGCCAATTGCAACGGATAAAGATATTCGGTGTACAGCAACTGACCCAACGCCTTGGTGTTGCTGTAGTCAGCCGCGTAAACCGCCGGCGATGACAGGCTGCTCGCGCCCAGCGGCAACGTGTCCGACGACTTCAACCACACTACTGCGCCAATTTCGGCCACCACAATCAGCGCAATTGGCAGGCCCAACCACGCGTAACTAGTAAAGCCAGCGCGCACTTCTTCAACCTTGATGTCCAGCATCATCACGACGAACAAGAACAGCACCATCACCGCGCCCACATACACCAGCACCAGAATGATGGCCAGAAACTCGGCTTCGAGCAGCATCCAAATCACTGCGCTATTAAAGAAGGCGAACACCAGGTACAACGCGGAATGTACCGGGTTGCGCGCCGTGATCACGCCAATGGCAGACACCACCAGCACGGCGGAGAAAACGTAGAACAGTATTTCGGGAAAGCTCATTAGCGGTACCGTGCGTCAGCGGCTTTGTCTGCGGCGATCATGGCTTCGAACTTGTCGCCCACCGCCAGCAACTTGTCCTTGGTCATGATGTTTTCGCCACGATTCTCCATGTGGTATTCGTGAATACGCGTTTCCACAATCGCGTCCACCGGACAGGCCTCTTCGCAGAAGCCGCAGAAAATACATTTGAACAAGTCGATGTCGTAGCGCGTGGTGCGGCGCGTGCCGTCGTCACTGACGCCAGACTCAATGGTGATCGCCAGCGCTGGGCACACGGCCTCGCACAGCTTGCAGGCAATGCAGCGTTCCTGGCCGTTGGCATAACGACGTTGTGCATGCAGACCGCGAAAGCGCGGCGATTGCGGGGTTTTTTCCTCCGGATACTGCACCACGATATGTGGGCGTGCGAAGAACTGGCGCGCCGTAATCGCCAGGCCTTGGCATAGCTCAACCAGAAAGAATGTTTTGAGAAAGCTTTTCATCGGCTTGGTCTTCTATGGGATGACTGACTCAAGGACCCAGCAACTTGGCGAAAGGACCGACTTTCGCAACGATCAATATCGCTTCCACCGTGATCCATACGAGAGTGAGCGGAATGAACACCTTCCAGCCCAGTCGCATGATCTGGTCATAGCGGTAACGCGGAAAGGTGGCGCGGAACCACAGGAAACAGAACAGGAAGAAGCAGATCTTCAGCAACAACCAGTGCAAACCCGGCGCGGTAAACAATGCCGGCAAGAACGACCAACTTTCAAACGGCGACAACCAGCCACCCAGGAAGAACACCGAGGTCAGCGCCGAGATCAAAATCATGTTGATGTATTCGGCGACGAAGAACAGCGCGAACGCCATGCCCGAATAGTCCACATGGAAACCGGCGACGATTTCTGATTCGCCTTCCACCACGTCGAACGGCGCACGATTGGTTTCGGCAAGGCCGGAAATGAAGTACACCACGAACAACGGGAACAACCACCAGCAGAAATATCCGAAGTGACCACGCTGCGCTTCGATGATGTCACCCAAGTTCAATGAACCCGAAGCCATCACCACACCCACCAGCGCAAAGCCCATGGCAATTTCATACGCGACCACTTGAGCGGCAGCGCGCATCGCACCTAAGAACGCGTACTTGGAGTTGGCGGCCCAGCCGGCCAGAATCACGCCATACACACCGGTTGAAGTCAGCGCCAAAATATAGAGCAACCCGGCATCGGCATTGGCGACGGTAAACCCCGGCCAGAACGGCATCACCGCCCAGGTGGCCAAGGCCGGGATAGCCGCCAACAGCGGCGCGAGCAGAAACAGAAATTTGTTGGAGCTCGAAGGAATGATGATTTCCTTGAACATCAACTTCAGCACATCGGCGAACGGCTGTGCCAACCCGCGTAGATATGGCAAACCGAAAACCTGAATGCGGTTGGGACCAATACGCGCCTGCATGCTGCCGATGACGCGCCGCTCAGCCAGCGTCAGGAACGCCATAAACAGAATGATGGTGATGAACATCACCAACGCAGTCACCACCGTCCAGGTGACGAACTGCAACCAGTCGGGCATCCCGAAGAAATTCAGCAGCGGCTTAATCATCTCAGGAACGGCATTCATGCCTGCACTCCCTGGCCTTGAACGCGTGCATCCTGCGCTTCACGCGTCAGTTGCAGCGCTGTGGCGCGCCGCACGATGGCATCGCTGCCGTACAAAGTGACTTCCTGCGCCGCCACGGTTGAGTTACGCGACAAGGCAGCGGTGTTGCCATAGCTATTGTCTGGCTTAACGTTGGCAACCTGCGACTGCAACTCATCACGTACTTGCTCGGAACTGACGTAATCGAACTCAGGCAAGTTGAGCAAATTGCCCAGTACACGTAACACCTTCCAGGCCGGACGCGCTTCACCCACCGGCTTGGCGGCGCCGGGCACGCTCTGCCAACGACCTTCGAGATTCACATAGCTGCCCGAGGTTTCGGCAAACACACCGATCGGCAGGATGATGTCGGCATACTCTTTGGCGCTGGCGTATGACGACAAGGCAATCACGCACTCGGCAGCACGCAGATTCGCTACGGCATTGGCCGGCAAGTCTTGCGCTTCAATCGAACCAACTAATACATAGGCCTTGAGTTTGGCAGCCAGCATCTCCGCAACATTCAGGCCCGCAGCATTCAATGCCTGCCCGCCTATACCACGATGCGGCAACGCGCCTGCCAGATGCGCAGCAACCGTATTGCCACCGTCAGCGATGTAACCCAATTGCGCGCCAGTCAATTGCGCCAGCGTCGCAGCCAGTGCGCGTAACTGTGCAAACGCGCCATCGCGCTGCGCCAGTGCACCCAACAGGATCATGCGGCGCTCGCCATCGGCTAGCTGCGCAGCCAATGCGCGATGTGTGTCGGTGACACTGCCCTGTGCCTTAGCAACCAGTGCGCTGACCGTGTTTGGCACGCTACCACCCTTGGCTTGCGCTGCGGCAGCCACCACGGCTGCCAGATGTTCGCTCATGCCCAACCCATTGCTGGCCAAGTAGGCAGCAACCGGGAACAGGTATTGATAGGTACGTGCGTTGATGAACGAAATTTTCGCACCCAACTTCACCGCCGCCTTGCGCACGCGATGCGCCAGCAACGGCGCTTCACGACGCAGGTTGGAACCCACTACCAACACACTATTGGCGGATTCCAGCTCGGCAATGCTGCAACCTAAATAGGGGAATACAGGATCAAATTGTTGATCGCTGAAGTCGGCGCGCGACAGACGATGATCGATATTGTTGCTGCCGAGAGTACGTGCGATACGTTGCGTGAGATAGGCCTCTTCCAGCGTCGCAGTCGGCGCAACCAAGGCGCCGAGCTGATTGGTGCTCTGCTTAGCAATCTTGCCGAGCTTTTCAGCGGCACTATTCAACGCGGTTTCCCAATCCACTTCCTTCCAGCTGTCGCCTTCACGAACCAGCGGTTTGGTAACGCGATCCTCGCTGTAAATGCCTTCATAGCTGTAGCGATCCCGATCGGCGATCCAGGTTTCGTTGACGTCTTCGTTGTTGCGCGGTACCACGCGCATCACCTTACCGCGCAACACATGCGCAAACAGGTTGGCGCCCATGCTGTCGTGCGGCGAGATCAGCGGCGCTTGCGTCATTTCCCAGGCGCGCGCGCTGTAACGATACGGCTTGTTGTTCAACGCGCCGACCGGGCACAGATCGATGATGTTGCCCGACAGTTCGTGCTCAACACTCTTCTCAATGAACGTGCCGATCTCGACGTTCTCGCCGCGACCGCAAGTACCGAGCTCCTGAAAGCCCTGGATTTCCGACGTGAAGCGTACGCAACGCGTGCAATGAATGCAGCGCGTCATATCGGTGGACACCAATGGGCCGAGATCCTTGTCCTTCACCACGCGCTTGCGTTCGGCATAACGGGAAATGTCACGGCCGAAACCCATGGCCAGATCCTGCAATTCGCACTCGCCGCCCTGATCGCAAATCGGACAGTCGAGCGGATGGTTGATCAGCAGGAATTCCATCACCGCTTTCTGCGCAGCAATGGCCTTGGGCGACTTGGTGAACACCTTCATGCCTTCGGCCACCGGCGTGGCGCAGGCAGGCAACGGCTTGGGCGCTTTCTCTACTTCCACCAGGCACATGCGGCAGTTGGCCGCGATAGCCAGTTTTTCGTGATAGCAAAAACGTGGCACATAATGCCCGCTGGCATCAGTTGCCTGAATCAGCATCTGACCTTTGCGCGCCTCGACCTTTTGGCCGTTGACTTCGATATTGACGATGTCGTCGCTCATGCGTTTGCTAATGCTCTAGTGAAGATCAAGCGGCGGCTGACCGCTTGTCCTTGTCAACCATGCTGTGGCCGTGTTCGACGTAGTACTCGAACTCGTGACGGTAATGTTTAATGAAACTCTGCACTGGCCACGCGGCGGCATCGCCGAAGGCACAAATGGTATGGCCTTCGATCTTGCCCACTACTTCCAGCAGTAGGTCCAGATCTTTCTTAGTGCCCTCACCGGCGACGATGCGCTTGAGGACGCGATTGACCCAGCCCGTGCCTTCGCGACACGGCGTGCACTGACCGCAAGATTCGGCGTAGAAGAATCGCGAGATACGTTCCAGCGTTTTCACCATGCAAGTGGTGTCATCCATCACGATCATGGAGCCGGTGCCCAACGCCGAGCCCACTTTGCGCAGACCGTCGTAGTCCATGGTCACGGTGTTCATGATTTCGGCAGGCACTACGGGCGTGGAAATACCACCGGGAATCACGGCCTTTAACTTGCGGCCTTTCCACACGCCGCCGGCAATCTCCAGCAGATCGACGAAGGGAATGCCCAGCGACAATTCAATGTTGAGCGGCTTGGCCACATGGCCCGACACCGAAAACACCATGGTGCCACCGGCATTGGCCACACCCAGATCGGCAAACCACTTCGCACCCTTGCGCAGAATGGTCGGTACTGACGCATAACTCTGCGTGTTATTAATCGTGGTGGGCTTGCCGTACAAACCAAAGTTGGCCGGGAACGGCGGCTTGAAGCGCGGTCGACCCTGCTTGCCTTCCAGCGATTCCAATAGCGCGGTTTCTTCACCGCAGATGTACGCGCCGGCACCGGCCGTCATATACAAATCGAAATCGATACCCGAACCTTTGATGTTCTTGCCGAGCAGGCCTGCGGCATACACTGCTTGCAACGCTTCTTCAAAACGCGGAATCGGCTCGCCGAGAAACTCACCGCGAATATAGTTGTAACCCACCGTGGCATTCATGGCGAAGCCGCCAATGGCCATGCCTTCGATCAAGGAATGCGGGTTGTAACGCAGGATGTCACGATCGTGGCAAGTGCCTGGTTCGCTTTCGTCGGAGTTGCACACCACATATTTTTGAATGGGCGACTGACGCGGCATGAAGCTCCACTTCATACCGGTCGGAAAGCCCGCACCACCACGGCCACGCAAACCGGAGGCTTTGACTTCATCGATCACTTGCTCGCGGGTCATCTCGCCGCGCAGGATTTTTTCCCACACATCGTAGCCGCCGATCTTGCGATACGTGGCCAACTCCCAAGGCCGCTCATATTGCAGCGGTTCGAAGACCACTTGGTTCTTCTGGGCCAGCCGTTGTTCAGCGCTGGTGCTCATGGGGGGGGTCATGAATGCGTGCTCTTGCTGATCTGATCCAGAATCTCATCCACTTTTTGCGGCGTGAGGTTCTCGTAGAAAATGTGATCCACCATCATCATCGGCGCGCCGGTGCAAGCCGCCAGACATTCTTCTTCTTTCTTCAGGAAGAACTTACCATCCGGCGTGCTCTCGCCCACCTTGATGCCCAGACGCCGTTCAACGTGCTCGAGCATCTGCTCGCCGCCGCACAGGAAGCAGGAAATGTTGGTGCACACCGAGACATGATGCTCGCCCACCTTCTTGGTCTCGAACATCGAATAGAAGCTGGCCACTTCGTACACCTGAATCGGCGGCAGTTCGAGATACACGGCAATCGCATCCATCTGCGGCGTGGTCAAATAGCCATGATTTTCATGCTGCGCAAAACGCAACGCCGCCAGCACGGCGGAACGCTTGCGATCCGGCGGAAACTTGGTCAGCCAGTGATCTATTTCTGCCTTGAGCGGTGCGGACAACGCACTCGCTTGCAGGGTGTTGTGCTCAGCGCTCACCGGTCAACCTCTCCGAATACGATGTCCTGGGTGCCGATCACGGCCACCACGTCGGCCAGCATGTGACCCTTGACCATTTCTTCCAGCGCCGCCAGATGGATGAACCCCGGTGCACGACACTTCAAGCGATACGGCTTGTTGGCGCCGTCGGAAACCAGATAGATACCAAACTCACCCTTGGGTGCTTCCACTGCCGCATAGGTCTCACCGGCCGGCACACAGTAACCTTCGGTGAACAACTTGAAGTGATGGATTAGCGACTCCATATCGCCCTTCATCTCTTCGCGCGAAGGCGGCGCCACCTTGTGATCTTCCAGCATCACGGAGCCCGGATGCTTGCGCAGCCACTCGATGCACTGCTTGATGATGCGATTCGACTGACGCATTTCTTCCACGCGCACCAAGTAGCGGTCGTAACAATCACCGTTGACGCCCACGGGAATGTCGAAATCCATCAAGCCATACACTTCATAGGGCTGCTGCTTGCGCAGATCCCAAGCGAAACCAGAACCACGAATCATGGGGCCGGTAAAACCCAGTTGTAACGCACGCTCCGGCGTCACCACACCGATATTCACGGTGCGCTGCTTCCAAATGCGGTTATCGGTGAGCAGTGTTTCGTATTCGTCGACGCACTTCGGAAAGCGATTGGTAAAGTCTTCAATGAAATCGAGCATGCTGCCGCTGCGACGCTCATTGAGCTTGTCCACTTCCTTCTGGGTGCGCCACTTGGAGGCCTGATACTTGGGCATCGAGTCCGGCAGGTCGCGGTACACGCCGCCCGGACGATAATAAGTGGCATGCATGCGCGTGCCCGACACTGCTTCATAGCAGTCCATCAAATCTTCGCGCTCGCGAAAGCAATACAGGAACACGGTCATCGCACCGATATCCAGGCCATGGGCGCCCAGCCACATCAAGTGATTCAGAACGCGCGTAATCTCGTCGAACATCACGCGGATATATTGGGCGCGAATTGGCGCCTTGATGCCGAGCAGATTCTCGATCGCCATCACATAGGCATGTTCGTTACACATCATCGACACGTAGTCGAGGCGATCCATGTAACCGATGGATTGATTAAACGGCTTGGATTCGGCCAGTTTTTCGGTGCCACGATGCAGCAGACCAATGTGCGGATCGGCCTTCTGGATGACTTCGCCATCCATCTCCAGCACCAGACGCAACACGCCGTGCGCGGCGGGATGCTGCGGACCGAAGTTCAGCGTGAAATTATGGATCTCAGCCATCAGTGAGTGTCCTGGGTGCCTTAGGAGTGCGCAGGGCGGTCTTTCAACGCCGCCGCATAACGGTTGTCGTCGCGAATCACGCGCGGCACCAGGGTGCGCGGCTCGATGGACACCGGCTGATAGATCACGCGGCGCTTCGCTTCGTCGTAACGCACTTCTACGTTGCCGATCAGCGGGAAATCTTTGCGGAACGGATGACCAATAAAGCCGTAGTCAGTGAGGATGCGGCGCAGGTCCGGATGGCCTTTGAACAGGATGCCAAACATGTCGAAGGCTTCACGTTCGAACCAATTGGCCGAAGCCCATATATCCACCAAGGAATCAATCATGGGCGAATCGTTGTCCACACAGCGTACACGCAGACGCAAGCGGATATTATTCGCCATCGACATCAGGTGATACACCACGGCGAAACGTCCGGCCGCCGATTCAGTCTGCATATCAGCGCCGTGCGCCACGCCACGACTGAAACCCGTCGCGGTGGATTCTTGGGTCGACCACTCCACTTGACCGTAGTTGAGATAATCCAAGCCGGTCAGATCGAGCAATTGCTCGAACTTGAATGCAGCGTCATCGCGCAGGCCGGTGCATACCGACAACAAATCGTCGGCTGGCAATTCATAGGTTAATTCGCCGCAAGTTGAGGCAATACGCGTTACACGTCCCGTAAATTGCGACTCGATGCGCTCAGCCAGTAAATCAATGCGAGATGCCATGGTGCTTGATTGGTTTCCGGATTTGTTCGGCCAGGACTATTTCCGGGCAATGGTGCTGGTGCGACGGATCTTGTTTTGTAGTTGCAAAATGCCGTACAGCAGCGCCTCGGCAGTGGGTGGGCAACCCGGAACGTAGACATCCACCGGCACAATGCGATCACAACCACGCACTACGGCATACGAGTAGTGATAATAGCCGCCACCGTTGGCGCAGGAGCCCATGGAAATGACCCAGCGCGGTTCAGGCATCTGGTCGTAGACCTTACGTAACGCAGGCGCCATCTTGTTCACCAACGTGCCGGCCACAATCATCACGTCTGACTGACGCGGACTGGGACGAAACACGATGCCAAAGCGATCCAGGTCGTAACGCGATGCGCCGGCATGCATCATTTCCACCGCACAGCACGCCAAGCCGAAGGTCATCGGCCACATGGAACCGGTACGCGCCCAGTTCACCAAGTTATCAACACTGGTAGTAAGAAAGCCGCGCTGCTCTAACGTGGCATTCAAATCCGGATCATTCAGCGGATTGGCTGGGCCAATGGGTTCATTGACTAACGTTGGCGTAGCGGCCTGGTTTACAGCTAGTCCCATTCCAGCGCCCCTTTCTTCCACTCATAGATGAAGCCGACCACCAGGATCAGCAGGAAGGTGCCCACCGCAGCAATACCCAACACGCCGATCTTGTTCAGAGACACTGCCCATGGAAACAAAAAGGCAATTTCCAGATCGAACACAATGAACAGAATGGCAACCAAGTAGTAACGCACATCGAACTTGATGCGCGAATCCTCAAAGGCCTCAAACCCGCACTCGTAAGGTGACAGCTTCTCGGCATTCGGTTTACGTGGACCCAGCAAAAAACCCAAGGTCATCAGCACCAAGGACAAGCCGGCAGCCACGCCCAGAAAGATTAAAATTGGTAGATAGTTTTGCAGCATCGCAGTGTGGGATCGAGCGACATAAAGCACCAAAATTGTACAGGACAGAGTGCGTAAGTCATACACCTGCAACTGAAAAAACCCGGTTGCAACAACACGGAAGCGAGGCATCGCTGTCAACGCAGAGCAGATCGAAAATAGCCATAAGGACAAGGTACGACCGCAATTCGAACCCTAGTGCAAGGACGCATAAAGAGCTGAACACCCCACACCCGTTGAGCAGTCATCACCATGAACTCGGCGCGGGCCAAGCACTCGTCAGCCGCTTGTGCGGCGCGTCGATAGAAGAAAAATTGGTGCGGATGAGAGGACTCGAACCTCCACGGCTTGCGCCACTACCACCTCAAGGTAGCGTGTCTACCAGTTCCACCACATCCGCACTGTTCGGTTGCAAACAGCGATTTGCCAGCAAGCCCTTATTGGCGAGCGGGCTCCGCGCCACTGGCTGGCACTGCAGGCTGTTCCACGGCAGGCGCAGAAGGCACCTGCAATATCTGACTACTGGCGCTGCTGCTGGCGCTACTGACAGGCATGCGGTCCACAACACTGGTCGACGCAATCTTCTTGCCGCCCAGATAGGCCAGTGTCAGGCAGGTGACAAAGAACAACGTCGCCAGGATCGCCGTGGTGCGTGACAAGAATGACGACGAACCGCGTGCACCAAATACCGTGCCCGAGGCGCCCGCGCCGAAACCCGCGCCGGCATCGGCGCCTTTACCACGCTGCAGCAATACCAGCCCAATAATTCCTACACACAAAAACATGTGCAGAATCATGGTGGCGGTTTGTAACCAATTCATCTGTTCAACCTCGGGCGGGTTCCAATGCTATTTATGTGGCCCGCCCCTACGATTTCTATGTAGCAGCGCAAATCTTCAAAAACTCATCGGCCTTTAGCGACGCGCCGCCGACTAGGCCACCATCCACATCTGTCATCGCGAACAGCTCGGCGGCATTGCTGCCTTTAACGCTGCCGCCATACAAAATTCTCAAACCCGCCGCCACGCTCACATCGCGAGCCGCGAGCGACTTGCGGATGAACGCGTGCACTTCCTGCGCCTGCTCCGGCGTGGCCGTCAGGCCCGTGCCAATCGCCCAGACCGGCTCGTAAGCCACCACCGCCCGGGTAAACGCATCCATGCCGGCAAGACTCACCACGGCATCCAGTTGCTCGCTAATGACCGCAAAAGTCTGATTCGCCTGGCGTTGTTGTAAGGACTCGCCCACACACAACACCGGCAGCAAACCCTGCGTCTGTGCCGCGACGAATTTGCGCGCCACCAAGGCGCTGTCCTCGTGATACAGGCTACGGCGTTCCGAATGCCCCACCAGAACGTAACGACAGCCCACGTCCTTCAACATATTTGCCGACACTTCGCCGGTAAAAGCACCGACTGCGTCGGCGCAGACCGACTGGGCGCCCACCGCCACCGGTGTGCCCTTCAGTTTGGCAGCCACCTCGGCCAGATAAACCAACGGCGGACAGACCAGAACATCTACCTTCGTTGCATCCAACTGGGCAAGCATGCCGTCCAGCAGCGCGTTATTTTCCGCGCGCGAACCATGCATCTTCCAGTTTCCCGCCACTAAAGGACGACGCTGAGTACTCATGCCCACCTTGAATATTCGGACGACCTAGCAGCCTGTTCGACTTAGTTGGTCGTAGCGAGGCGAGTGGAAAATCGAGGACAGTTTCGTGATCGTTTGAGGCGAATAGCCGTAGCTATTTAACGAAAATGATCGCGAAAATGGACCGATTAGCCAGCGCCGCAGTAGACCAACTAAGTCGAACAGGCTGCTCACCTTTGAAAGGCGCGGAAGCTTACTGGCGCGGCACCTCAAAATCAAACCAATTCAATGGACAATGCACGGTGATCAAACCGCCGCAGCAACCACTTGAACCAGCTCTTTGACCAATTGGCGTACTAGTTTCTCGTCACGCCCCTCGACCATGACGCGGATTACCGGTTCGGTGCCGGAGGCACGCAGCACCACCCGCCCAGTACCGTCGAGCCGCTGCTCGGCCGCGCGCACGGCTTGCTGAATCGGCTCGGATCGGTCGGTGTCTATTTTGTTGGCGACGCGAACGTTTTCCATGATCTGCGGATACTTGGGCATGGGTGCGGCTAGCTCCGCCAAACTCTTGCCGGTTTGTTTCATCACCGCCAGCACTTGCAAGGCACTGATGAGGGCATCGCCGGTAGTGGTGCGATCCAAACACAACAGGTGTCCCGAGGTCTCGCCGCCCAACACGCCGCCGGTTTCGCGCAGCAACTCTAGTACGTATCGATCACCGACTTTCGCGCGGCGGAACTCAATGCCCTGCTGCTGCAAGGCATGCTCCAAGCCCAGATTGCTCATCACGGTGCCTACTACGGGTCCCGCCAATTCACCAGCGGCATGGCGCGCTGTCGCCAACACGTATAACAACTGATCGCCATCAACAACGCGTCCGAGGTGATCGACCATCACCAAGCGATCGCCATCGCCATCCAGCGCTACGCCAACATGGGCACGCACACCGGGCACCGTGTGCTGCAACAACTCAGGCGAGGTCGAGCCGCAATGCAGGTTGATGTTGCGCCCGTTCGGCGAGCAGCCGATCGGAATAATTTCCGCGCCTAAGTCCGCCAAAATCCGCGGACCCACTTTGTAGCCGGCGCCATGCGCACAGTCGATGACGATTTTGAATCCAGATAGGTCGACACCCTTGGGCACACTGGCCAAGCAAAAATCCTGGTAGTGGCTACGCATCTCGTCCACACGCCGCGCAACCCCCAACTGGTGCGACTCGCGGGTAATCGGCGCGGAATCGAGCAAGGCCTCAATCTGCGCTTCGACTTCATCCGTCAACTTGCTGCCATGGCCATCGAAGAATTTGATGCCATTGTCTTCATAGGGATTGTGCGAGGCGCTGATCACCACGCCGAAGTTGCAATGCAGATGTTTGGCCAGATAGGCAATGCCCGGCGTCGGCAGTGGCCCAGTCAGCATCACGTTCACGCCGGCGGCGACGAATCCCGCCTCCAGCGCAGATTCAAACATGTACCCGGAAACGCGTGTGTCCTTGCCCACCAACACCGTACCGCCATCGGGTGCCAACACTCGCGCAGCCGCACTGGCCAGCCGCAACGCAAAATCGACTGTCATGGGCGCCTGACCTACGCGGCCACGCACCCCATCCGTACCAAACACTTTTCTAGCCACGCCCTTCCCCACACTTAGCGCCAAACCATCATGATTCTAATCGATTGAATAGCCTGCCTGGCGTAGTGCATGCGCCATGCGCACCGCATCGCAGGTCGCCGCAACGTCGTGGGCACGGATGATATGCGCCCCCGCCAGCGTCGCTGCGGTTGCCAATGCTAGTCCACCGTACAAACGTTGCTCAACCGGCTTGTCCAGCACCTTGCCGATGAGCGATTTGCGCGACACGCCAATCAACAGCGGCAAGTGCATTCGCGCCAATGCCGGCAAATGCGCCAGTAAAGCCAGGTTGTGCTGCACCGTTTTGCCAAAGCCGATACCCGGATCAAGCACTAAACGATTTCGCGCAATCCCCTGCTGTACACAGACGTCAATACGCTGCTGCAAAAACTCGCCGACTTCCGTGAGCACTTCATCATAGCCAGGTGCTGCTTGCATAGTGGCAGGCTGGCCGCGCATGTGCATTAAACACACTGCCGCTTGCGTTGCCGCAGCGGCTTGTAAGGCGCCGGGCTCAGTCAGCGCGCGCACGTCGTTGATGATATGTGCACCGGCCGCCACCGCCGCGCGCATCACTTCCGACTTACTGGTATCCACCGACACCAGCACGTCAAGGCGCGCACAAATGGCTTCAATCACCGGCACGACGCGCTGTAATTCCTCCGACACGGTCACCGCCGCAGCACCCGGTCGAGTCGATTCGCCACCCACATCAATGATGCCCGCGCCTTCGCCAAGCATCTCGGCGGCATGATCGACCGCACCGGCTACAGATGAATACTTGCCGCCATCGGAGAAAGAATCGGGCGTGACATTGAGCACGCCCATGACCACGGGCGTAGCAAGATCAAGAACGCGGGAACCACAGTGCAGAAGCATGGAAGACATCGTTGCAGGGACGCCCAAGTTAGATAAATTTGGATCGCGTCCTCAGCAAAAAGGGCGTGATCCAAATTTATCTAACTTGGGCGCCCCTACATTAATTTAATGCTGGCTGGCTGGCTTACCGATCGTGCCGTCGGTCGCATCGCGCTCGCGCGTCGAACCCGAGGGTGCCGGTGTGTCATCCCAATCCTGCGGCGGACGTGGTTCGCGGCCTTCCATGATGTCCTTGATCTGGCTGTCATCGAGGGTTTCGAACTTGATCAGCGCCTGTGACATGGTGTGCAGCTTGTCGAGATTCGCTTCCAGAATCTGCTTGGCGTGTGCGTAATTGGAATCAATCAGGCGCCGCACTTCGGCATCGATGGCATTGGCCGTCACATCCGACACCTGCTTGTGCTGCGTCATCTGTCGACCCAGGAACACCTCACCTTCTTCTTCCGCATACGACAGCGGGCCGAGCTTGTCGGACAGGCCCCACTTGGTCACCATGTTGCGGGCGATCTCGGTGGCGCGTTCGATGTCGTTCGACGCGCCGGTCGTCACCGCTTCGGCACCGAAAATCATTTCTTCGGCAACGCGACCACCAAACAAGGTAGCGATGCGGCTTTCCAGACGGCGCTTGCTGGTGCTGTAGCGATCCGCCTCAGGTAGGAACATGGTCACGCCCAGCGCACGCCCGCGTGGAATGATCGATACCTTGTACACCGGATCGTGTTCGGCCACGGTCAGTCCCACAATCGCGTGACCCGCTTCGTGATATGCCGTGAGCTTCTTTTCCTGATCGTCCATCACCATCGACTTGCGCTCGGTGCCCATGATGAGCTTGTCTTTGGCTTTCTCGAATTCTTCCATGGTGACGGTGCGACGATTCTGACGTGCGGCAAATAATGCCGCTTCATTCACCAAGTTGGCCAAGTCGGCGCCGGAAAAACCGGGCGTGCCACGGGCGATCAGCTGCGGCTTGACGTCTTCGGCCAACGGCAACTTGCGCATGTGCACTTTCAGAATCTGCTCACGACCGCGTACGTCGGGCAGCGGCACCACCACTTGGCGATCAAAACGACCCGGGCGTAGCAACGCTGGGTCCAGCACATCGGGACGGTTGGTGGCAGCGATGACAATGACGCCTTCGGTGCCTTCAAAGCCATCCATCTCCACCAGCAACTGGTTCAGTGTCTGTTCGCGTTCGTCGTGACCACCGCCCAAGCCCGCGCCGCGATGACGACCGACCGCATCGATTTCATCGATGAAGATGATGCAGGGCGCATGCTTCTTGGCCTGCTCGAACATGTCACGCACGCGCGAAGCGCCCACGCCGACAAACATTTCCACGAAATCGGAACCCGAAATTGTGAAAAACGGCACCTTGGCTTCACCAGCAATGGCGCGCGCCAACAGGGTTTTACCGGTACCGGGCGAACCCACCATCAACACGCCGCGAGGAATCTTGCCGCCCAGGCGTTGGAACTTGCCCGGGTCTTTCAGAAACTCAACGATCTCGACCACTTCTTCCTTGGCTTCGTCCACGCCCGCCACATCGGCAAACGTGACTTGCACCTGATCTTCATTGAGCAGACGCGCGCGCGACTTGCCGAACGACATGGCGCCACGGCCGCCCGCGCCACCCTGCATCTGGCGCATGAAGTACACCCACACACCAATCAACAACAGAATTGGGAAGGACGAGACAAACAATTGCATCAGGAAGGATTGGCGTTCCGGCGCTGCGGCGCTAAACGTGACGTTATGCGTCGACAGCGTGCCGATCAGCGCTGAGTTGTCGGTTTCGGGGCTGTAGCTGAGAAATTTTTCGCCATTGCTACGCGTGCCTTGAATCAGGTCGCCCTGGAAGGTGACCTGCGATACCGAACCGGATTTCACCTGCTCCAGAAATGTCGAATAAGCGATTTCCTGAGGAGCGCCGGTGCGACCGCTGAAATTGCTGAATACCGCCGCCAAAATGACAGCGATCACCACCCAGAGAATCACGTTCTTGGCTAAATCGTTCAAGACAAGCTCCTCACCACCAAACCAGCACGATCAGCCAATTCCAAAGGTGGTATTTGCAACAGAAATCGATATCGACACTACACCATCCGAAACCCACGCGCCAACACATAAAGCTCGGCGCTGCGTGCCCGCGAAGCCTTGGGCTTGCGCGTCTTCACAGTTTCGAACATACCCCTCATGCGCTGCATAAACGGATGAAAATCACGCCCCTGGAATACCTTGACCAGATAATCGCCGCCAGGTTTCAAACTGCGCTCGGCAAAATCCAGGGTCAGCTCCACTAAATGCATCGCCCTTAAGTGATCGACGTCCGGCATGCCTGACATATTGGGGGCGATGTCGGATAAGACAAGGTCAACCTTATCGGCGCCCAAATGCGCCATCAGTTGCTCAAACACCTCGTCGCTGCCGAAGTCGCCCTGGATGAATTCCACCCCCATGATGGCGTCCATCGGCAGGATATCCAGCGCCACAATCCGGCCCTTACCCTGTAGCAGACGGGCGCAATACTGACTCCACCCACCGGGTGCCGCGCCTAAATCAACCACGCTCATGCCCGGCTTGAGTAATCGATC
>JANMSB010000200.1:0-4548 GCA_031388915.1 Pseudomonadota bacterium
CTGCTCAGCGTGGTGTTGTTTGCCTTTGCGTTAGCCAAAGCTGCACGCATCAGTGCCACGAGTGATGCGTCCGATGCGACCCGACTGGAAACGGCGCAGTTCTATTTCGACTTCATTCTGCCGCAAGCCAGTTACAAACGACAGTTGATGGAAACGGCGTGCCGGGGAGTGCCGCTGGTGCGGTAAGCTGGTGGCTAAGCTATTTTGTGCGTAGAGCGTTGGAAGCGCTAATCCGAAGGAGTCCGTGTGTACATCCCGCCGCACTTTAACGAGACTGATCCATCTGTACTGCACAACCTCATCAGAAGTTATCCATTTGCAGCCTGGGTTACACAGGTCGAAAGCGAACTGACGGTTAATCATCTTCCGTTCTTGTTAAAAGTTGGGCAAGACCAGAACGACTGCGGCCGATTAGTTGGCCACGTTGCACGCGCCAATCCGGTGTGGACGGCCTGTAGTTCAGGCGTTAACTCGGTAGTCGTGTTCCAGGGGGCGCAAAGCTACATCTCGCCTTCGTGGTATCCCAGCAAGCAGGACGGAGGTAAGGCGGTGCCCACTTGGAACTACGCGGTGGTTCACGCACATGGCCAACCTCGTGTTATTGATGATCGTGATTGGTTGCTCCAACACGTCTCGCAACTGAGCGAGCTGCACGAACGGCAGAGAAACCTGCCATGGCGCATCACCGATGCGCCTACCGACTACATAGAACACATGTTACGGGCGATCATCGGCATCGAGATTCCGATTACTAGGCTAGAAGGGAAGTGGAAGGTCAGCCAGAATCGCAGCGAACAAGATCGACTGGGTGTCGTCGCAGGATTGCGAGAATATGACGATCCTGCTGCCAGGGATATGGCAGAGCTAGTGCAAACTATGAATACACGAATCAAGAAGTAGCTCCGCTTTTCTATGCCGCCCTTAGCACTGTGCGCGGTATTGTTGGCCGCCGTCACCCACGCAACGTGGAATCTGGCTGCGAAACGTGCCGCGCATGCTCATCACTTTGTTTGGATTTATTCAGTGGGTTCGGTGCTGGTATGGGCGCCGGCCGTCGTCTGGATTGTTATTCAAACACGCCCTACGTTTGATGCATGGCAATGTTTGGCGCTGCTGGGCACGGCAGTTTTCCATCTCGGTTATTCGCTAGCATTGCAAGCGGGCTATCGGGCAGCGGATTTATCGGTGGTTTATCCAGTTGCACGCGGCACCGGGCCGGTATTGTCTTTCGCGGGTGGCGCATTGTTGCTGAATGAAACGCCTAGCTTGTTAGCGCTGGTGGAATTGTTGCTGGTAGTGATGGGTATCGCACTAGTCGCCGGCCTGTTCCACAAACATCTGCTTTCTTTGCGCGTGGGTTTGTATTGGGGGCTGATGATCGGCGTATTCATCGCCGCATACACACTGAACGACGGTTGGGCGGTGAAGGTGCTACTGATACATCCGTTGCTGGTCGATTATGCGGGCAATATATTCCGCACCGTAGTATTGACCCCGAAGGCGATAGGTGATCGAGCCCGGCTTATGACCGAAGTAAAACAATATATTGCACCTGCATTGACGGTAAGCGTATTGGGTACGGTCGGCTACGTGTTGGTGTTATTTGCCATGAAAATAGCGCCCATTAGTCACGTTGCGCCCACGCGCGAACTCGCGACGCTGGTAGGCATGTATCTCGGCGCGCGGATGTTAAGGGAAACTGTTACCCCGGAACGCATACTGGGTTCAGTGTGCATCGTCGGTGGCGTGATTAGCCTTGCATTCGCGAACTAGCGGATTTTGAGTGAGGGCCGTTCGAATCATGCGGCGCTGGAAACACCCGCTAAGTCTGAACCCCACGCACTACAGCCTTATCCACCGCTTGGACTGTATACCCACCTGACTTTTCATCTGGCTGCAATTTAACCAAGCCGCGTTTCTGTGCTTCGACCAGCAAGTCGTTGAACGAACCGAAACCATGGGCGCGTTCATTGAAGCCGGGGTTACGACGTTTAATGGCTTGCTTGATCATTGAACCCCAGATGGGTTCGTTTTCTTCACGCTCTTCGGCAATGGCATCCAATGTTTCCACCAATTGATCCAAGGCTTCCGCTGGGTCTGGGCCCTTATTGACGGATTTTGGCGTGGCGTTGGTCGCAGTGGTTGCGGTAGCTGCTCGGCGGCGTGTCTTAGAAGGTTCCTTGCACACCAAGTCGTCGTACAGGGAATGTGTTGCCCGAGCGGTGGGGTGATCTCCCCATCGCGAGAATACTCCAGCAGTTTGTTTTTGTTGTCTTGTTTTTTATCAGTCTCAAATCCGGCGGCGGGAGTGACGTTGCATGAATGTTTTCGAGTTGGCATATCGATTGATTGCTTGTAGTTAGAGAAAGTTAGTGGGTAGGAGCAGTGCGACGTTGTTTGTCGAATAAAAAAGCTAGCGGCCGAAGTCGTCTTCGTACTTTTTTCATGTACATGTATTAGAGCGGTCGCAATTCTTGGCACGGCTGATCGCAGATTGATGCATTGGGTAGGTGCGAACCTACACCACCGCGATCCGTTGGCCGATGAATACGGCAGTGGGGGTTTTATAAAATCGTGGCGCACATAACCGAAGCAAACATCTATTCCACCAAAATCGTTGAATGCTTCAAGTTCTGTGAACCCTGCGCGCCGGGTTGCGCACTGGTGCGACGACTTGAATTTTGCGCGGCAAACATTAATTACGCGCCCGTGGCGTATGAGGCAGCTTCCATGTCACTTGTCTCCCCAATAGAGGAAAACCAACTCCTTAGGGCATTGCCTGCCGAGGACTACTCGCGCTTGAGCCCACATCTCGAACTGATCGCCATGCCTTTTGGATGGACTCTTCACGACTCTGGGAGCGAGATAAGTCATCTTTATTTTCCAACGACGTCCATCGTTTCCCGGCTTTACGTCATGGAAGATGGCTGCTCGTCGGAGATTGCGCTAACGGGCAACGAGGGGTTGGTCGGGATATGTCTATTTTTGGGAGTGGGGCATACCCCGTACAGGGCGGTGGTCCAGTCCGAAGGCCGCGGTTACCGCGTGAAGGCGAGCGTGGTCACACAGTACGCCAAGTACGACCACCCAAGGGCTAAGGGTCGTCCAACTCGTTGCCGTGTTCCCGATATGCAGCAGCACGAACCCACCTATCTAAGCCTGAGTATATCCGGCAGCCGAGTCCTCTCCGGATGGGCCAATAGGCCTGTATTGCAGGCGAGCGACCCCATACGTACAATGCGGCCAATCCCGCCCGGGAGATGCGGCTCCGAATCAGGAGGACGACATGGCGCACGAGGAACAATTTGCGGCGATCCCGCTCTTTTCGCAACTCCCGCGGAAGGATCTGACCCGCCTGGGTCGGGCTGTGGTGGAGCGTAACTACAAGAAGGGCGACACGATCGTCAAAGAGGGTGAGCAAGCGGTCGCCTTCTTCATCGTCACCAAAGGCAAGGTCGAGGTTTCGGCCGGCCAAGGTGCGAAGAGGCAGATGTTGAACGAACTGAAGCCGGGCGCCTTCTTTGGCGAGATGGCCCTGCTCGACGGCGCCCCGCGCGCCGCGACCGTGAAGGCGCTCGAAGACACGGAGTGCCTGGTGCTGTCGCGGTGGGATTTCGTGGCCGAACTCCGCACCAATCCGCAGCTCGCCGTTGGCATCTTGCCCGTGCTCAGCCGCCGACTACGCGAAGTCGAGGCAAAGCTCGGCGAGACTTCGCATTAGGACAACCCAGCACAGAGGATATGTCAGGAGGCGGGCGTGAGCGCGTCCGTCTTCGCGTTCCCTGTCGCCGCCTGGTTTTGCGGTCGCATCGACTCGATCTTCGCGAACAGCGCCGCCGCGTCCTTCGGCTCCACCAGGTTCTGCCCACCCCACATCCCGATCGCGTTCAGCACTGACTCGAGCGAAGCGCCCTTGTCGGTGAGGTGATACTCGGCGCGGAGTGGGTGTTCACTATAGATCTCCCTGCGGACGAGGCCGTGCTGTTCGAGAAGCTTGAGCCGCTCTGAAAGGATCTTCGTCGACATGCCGGGCGATGACGCCAGTAGCTCGTTGAACCGGCGGCGGCCGAAGTAGAGATCCCGAATGATCAAGATCGTCCACCGCTCACCGATGAGGTCGAGCGTCATCGCAATCGGGCAGTGCTGGTCGTACGACTTGGCCATACGCTGAGAACCTTTCCGAACTGATCTTACACGGGTTGACTGTTGCGTACAGTCGCTTTAGAATCGGAAGTCATGAGCCAGTCAAGGAGCGAATGAGATGCCGACCCCAGTCACCGGAGCCACCTTGGCCGGATCGCTGCGCGAGCGCGTGACGGAGCTCGAGGCCGCGTGCGAGGGTCTGGACGACGCCGCGGCGTCGTCGCGGGCGGGCGCAGACAACTGGTGCATCCGTGAGCACCTCTCGCACCTGCACGGCGACGACCGGGACACGTTCCTCGACGGTATCCGCGGCGTGTTGGTGGAGGGCGTGGCGGAACTGGACGTGACGCCGGGAATCACGCATTACACCATCGATCGCCGCGACGTCGCTTTTCCGGCACTTCT
>JANMSB010000312.1:0-4156 GCA_031388915.1 Pseudomonadota bacterium
AATCTGTTTGACATCGAACAGCGTGGCCGCCATGCCGATGCCACTGAAGTCGATGTCGTCGATCAGAAAACCCACCGACGGATTGGGCGCGCCTTCGTATTGCTCGCGTTCGCCAATGCCGCGAATCTGGAAGAAACGCGGCCGCGAGGTGCCCCCCGCCCAGTTCAGATTGGGCACCAAACCCAACACATCTTCGAAATGCTGCTGGCCGGCATCCTGCAAGGTACGGCTATCCAGCACCGTCACGCTGCTGGGCACCTCCAGCAACGGCTGCGGGCGCAGGGTGGCAGTGACAATGACCTCTTCAAGCACCTCATCGGCCGCCTGGGTAAAAGACGGCATCAGCGGGGGAATAACCAGCGCACTGGCCAGTATCGTCCAATAAACGGGGGAACAACGCATTACAGATCCTCATGTTGATAATGAAGATCCGTTAGCAGGCAAGGGGGAGAAGGATGCAGCGAGAGTACTCGCAGAGACGACCTACTTCCTACGCCGGTACTAACCGGATCAGGTTCTAAGGGTTCGTCACTATGGATGCGACATCTCAGGTCATTCAGACCACCCCTAAGGCGGGCGCGATTCTAGGGCCGGAGACTGCTCCTGTCGAGATTTACCTCTTGACGGCCATTGACGGCGCACGGTGCTTCGGCGATAACTGCCCCTTAATGCCGCTACCCGAGTTTTGTCGGACAACTACAAGAATCCAGGAGGATTCATGACTAAACAGTGTCGTTTGTTTCACGTCGATGCCTTCACCCGACAGCGCTTTTGTGGAAACCCGGCGCGGGTGGTGCTGGGCGCAGATGAGCTTAGCGATGAACAGATGCAGACCATTGCCACCGAGCTGAATGGCGAGACCGCCTTCGTGCTGGCAGCCGAGTCCAACGATCACGACCTGCAGGTGCGGTTTTTCACGCCCGATCACGAAGTGCCGTTCGTCGGGCATGTCACATTGGCCGCGCACTATGTTCTGGCCAAATGCAATCTGCGGCAACGTGGCGTGGTGCGCCAACGCAGCCATGCCGGCATTGCGGAGGTAGAACTGACGGAAATCGATGGCGACTATCGCATCAGCATGACCATCAGTCCGCCCTCGCTGGGTCCGGCGCTGCCGGAACACCATCGAGTGCAGGTGCTGGATGCCTTGGGCATTTCCAGTCCCTACCTGCAAGCAGGTTGCCCATTGCAGATTCTCACCAAGGGCGGTTCGCGCCTGCTGGTTGGCCTGCGTTCACCCGAGCTGCTGCTATCGCTCAAGCCCGATATGCCGGAACTGGCCAGGCTCACCCCACACATTGGCGCCGAGGGTTATTTCGTGTTCGCCCTAAATGAGCTCGACGACCAGGGTCGGGTCAGCACCGTGTCGCGTATGTTCTGTCCCGCCATCGGCATCCCTGAAGATCCGGTCAGCGGCAATGCGCACGGCATGCTCGGCACTTACATGCTGGCCCACAACTTGGTTACCCCCAAGGACACGCTGTTGCGCTTCCGCGGCCATCAGGGCGAATCGGTCAAGCGTCCGGGCTGGGTGGATGTCGAAGTCTCCTGCACCGGCGCGGTTGCGCAGAGCGTGCGTATCTCGGGGGACGCAGTGATTCTGTATGAAGCGGCTTTGCCGTTGTAAAGACGTGAGCTGTCGCGTCTGACTCGGCAGGGCAAGATTTCTCGCTTCGCTCGAAATGACAAATTGTTCAGTGTTTCCCTAAAGCGCGTCCGCATAGCGCTGCATGGCCTGCTGCGTATCCGCTATCCGGCCGACAACACTCTCAACTTGCTCGACTAGTATTGCCTGTGTTGCGTGTTCGGCGCCTGATTCCAATGCCACGCACAACGCTGCGGCCGCATCGGCACAAACGTTGGCGCTTGCGCCTTTGAGTTTGTGCGCCGCTCGGCGTAGCAAACTACGATCGCCCGCTGCACAGGCGCTGCGCAGTTCCACCACAATCTGCGTCGCGCTATTGGAGTACACCTCAATCAATTCGCGCGCGAAAACTTTGTCATCGCCCACCACGGCGATGAAACGCGTCCAGTCTACGAGCACAGGACCTGTGCTTATAGATGTAACGCCCCGCGTCGGCATCGCGACAATTGCTGCCTCGGGTGTCGATGCTTCATCACGCTGTAAGTATTGTTCCAACACTTCACGCAGGCGCGCGCTTTGCAACGGCTTGGTCAGAAAAGCATCCATGCCTGCGGCAATACACCGTTCGGCCTGACCGGCCATGGCATTGGCGGTCAGCGCCACAATCGGCGTGCGCGGCCGCCAGCCCTCAAAATCGCGGATTTTACGCGTCGCTGTCAAGCCGTCCATCACCGGCATCTGCATGTCCATAAACACCAAATCGAATCGCCCTTGTTCGTAGACCTTGACGCCCTCGGCGCCATTGTCGGCCACAATGACGACGCATCCATGTCGTTCCAGAAAACTCTTGGCGACCATCTGATTGACGGCATTGTCCTCAACCACCAACACCCGGCCGACATAGCGCTGGTTGGCTGCCGCTTCGTCGAGCGCGCCGCGCGTCACCAGTCGCTGACTTTGCGAGTGCCACTCGCGCGCCTCGCAGGCAAGTACACGTTCGATGCAGGCATACAACTCGCGTGCACGTATTGGCTTAGCGAGATAACCAGCGAAGCCTAAGCTGGCAAGACGCAACAAATCGCCCTGCCTATCCATTGAAGTCAACATGACTAACCGTGCCTGCGACAACCGCGGATCACTATTGATGTGTTGTCCCAAGGTCGTGCCGTCCATTTCCGGCATTTGCATATCCACGAGCACTACATCAATGGGTCGCGTTGCCACGTCAGCCCGATGCATCAGTTGCAGTGCTTCGGCGCCGCTGCGGGCTAACTCCACTTCATAACCCACGTGCTGCAAATGCCCCGCCACCACGCTGCGGTTTGTTTGGTTGTCATCTACGACCAAAATACGACGGCTACCGGGTAGTGCTTTGAGATTGCGCACTGTCTCGGTTGCTTCAACCGTCTCGAAGGGCAGCGTGAACCAGAAGGTCGACCCCTTGCCCACCTCACTGTTGACGCCGACTTCGCCATCCATCATTTCAATCAGACGCCGCACAATCGACAGCCCCAACCCGGTGCCGCCGAAGTGGCGCGTGGTGGAAGAATCGGCCTGCACGAAAGGCTGGAACAGCGTCTTAAGCGTATCCGCGGCAATACCGATGCCGGTGTCCTGCACTTCAAACAACGTCACCACTCGACCATCGCGCCGACCCACCGTGCACACCGTAATCACGACCTCGCCGCTGCGCGTGAACTTGATGGCATTGCCGGCAAGATTGACCAGACATTGCCGAATGCGCTGCGGATCGCCGCTGATACGTGCCGGCACTTCGGGACTGATGTTGACGATCAGCTCGAGATTTTTCGCCGCCGCCTGGAACGCCATCATGCTAGCCACGTCTTCGACATTGGCGCGCAGATCCATATCGACATAGTCGATGTCCATTTTTCCGGCTTCGATCTTGGAGAAATCCAGAATGTCGTTGATGACCGTGAGCAACGCATCCGCGCTGGAGCGAATGGTCTCAACGCAATCGCGCTGGCTGCGCTCCATCTTGGTGGATAACAACAACTCGGTCATGCCGATCACACCATTCATGGGCGTGCGGATTTCATGACTGACATTGGCCAGGAAGGCGCTCTTGGCCTGATTCGCCGCCGAGGCCGCCTCGCTGGCTTCGATCAACGATTGCTGATAATGCTTCTGGTCGGTGATGTCCTCCACCGTACCCTCGAAACAGGACAACTCGCCCTGATCGTCGTAGACAGCGCGGGCGTTCTCCGAAATCCAGATGACCTTGCCGTCCTTGCGATACACCTCGGATTCAAAGCGACTGGCCACACCAAACGTTTTAACCTGGAACATGAACTCTGCGCGACGCTGTGAGTTCACGTACAACTGCTGCCGGATGTCACGCACGCCATGCATGAGTTCATCAATCGAATCAAAACCGTAGATGCGCGCCAACGCCGGATTGGCATCGATATATTGCCCATCCAACGTGGTACGAAAGACGCCTTCCAGCGCATTGTCGAACAAACTTCGATAGCGTTGCTCCGCTGCGCGCGCGGCTTGCTCGGCCTGTTTCAACCGGGTGATATTGGTGATGATGCCTTCCAGCGCCAC
>JANMSB010000342.1:0-20032 GCA_031388915.1 Pseudomonadota bacterium
TGCCCTGGCTGCACGCTACCTTTGGCGACATTGCGGTTTTCGCGGTGCCGCTGGCGGCCATGATCTTTGCGTTGGTCGTCGGCATTCGAACTTGGTCATTGGGCGTGGACGGACTGCGATTGTTTCGTTGAGCGTGTTGCCCGGCAATAGCCAACGTTGCCATTGATGGCAGAGCGTCCCGTCCAAGTTTGCCTTGAATACCCCTCCAGGGAGCATGCTAAGGTGCACGTGCTTGCACGTTGGCAGTGCCGTTACTCAATACTCGATTGCTTCGGAGCGCTTATGAGTCTCGCAAAAGAATTCAAAGAATTTGCCATGCGTGGCAATGTCATCGATCTAGCGGTTGGCGTGGTGATCGGCGGCGCTTTCGGCAAAATTGTTTCGTCGCTGGTGGATAGCGTCGTTATGCCGGTGCTGGGTGTGGCCACGGCGGGCAAGAACTTCTCCGACATGGCGGCACAGATCGGCACCAATGCGAATGGCGAGCCAGTGTTGCTCAAGTACGGGGCTTTCATCCAGTCGATACTCGACTTTGTGATTATCGCCTTCATCATCTTCATGGCGATTCGCGCTATTAACAAACTCAAGAAGCCGGCGCCGGCGGCCCCGACCGCGCCACCTCCGCCATCCAAGCAGGAAGTGCTGCTGGAAGAGATTCGCGATTTGTTGGCCAAGCGTTAAGACCTCTCGACTTCGCGCGGTGACCGGACGTTCCGGTCGCTGAGCGGAGTCGAAGCGCTCCGATCCCACGTTCCTATCTGTATATGAACTTTATTACCAAATTGCGTTCTGCCTGGATTTCAAGCAATTCCCTGCTGTGCGTGGGTCTCGATCCCGATCCAGCCAAGCTTCCTTTAGTGTTGCGCGGCAAGTCGCAGGCCATTTTCGAATTCAACAAAGCGATCATCGACGCCACGCACGACCTGGTGTGTGCCTACAAACCGCAGATTGCCTACTTCGCTGCACACTCGGCTGAAGACCAACTGCTGCGCACGATGGAGTATCTGCGCACTCAGTATCCGCATATCCCGGTGATTCTCGATGCCAAGCGCGGTGATATCGGTAGCACGGCAGATCAATATGCCGTTGAAGCTTTCACACGCTACCAAGCCGATGCAGTCACGGTGAATCCTTATCTGGGCGGTGATTCCATCACGCCGTTTACGCGCTATGCCGACAAGGGTGTGGTGATTCTGTGCCGCACTTCGAATGCCGGTGCGCAGGACTTACAAGATCTGGATATCAACGGCCAACCCCTATACGTGCATCTGGCGCACAAAGTCGCCACGCAATGGAATGCCAACGGCAATTGCCTATTAGTAGTGGGCGCAACTTGGCCCGAACAAATGCAACGTGTGCGTGCCGTGGTGGGTGACATGCCGTTTCTGGTGCCTGGTGTGGGTGCACAAGGCGGCGACGTTAAGGCGTTGGTGACCGCCGGAAAAACTGCTGATGGCACCGGCTTAATCATCAGTTCATCACGCGCCGTGTTGTACGCCAGTAGCGGCGAAGATTTTGCGCAAGCAGCGCGCTCTGTCGCACTGGCGGCGCGGGATGAAATCAATTTGTATCGTTAGGGAAAAGACATCTCGACTACGCTCGATGACCGGAGGGGAGCCCGCTTTTCGGTCATCGAGCGTAGTCAAGATGCTCCGATGACGGCTCATCCAACTAACCTCGCAGCAACATGCCTACCTACCACTACCGCCTATTGAATGTATTCGCCCTCGACGGACAGCGTCTGTCTGGCAATCCGCTGTGCGTGTTTGAAGATGCCAGTGATCTAGACGTTGTTACCATGCAAGCTCTGGCATTGCAGTTCAATTTGTCGGAGACCACGTTCATTCTGCCCAGTGACAAAGCGACAGCGCGGGTACGCATCTTTACACCTAGTTTTGAGATGCCGTTCGCCGGACACCCCACCTTAGGCACAGCGCACGTAGTGCGCGAGTTATACGGCGTAGACGATGCGCTGACCTTGGAAATGCAAGCGGGCGTGATTTCAGTGAGCGTCGAGCAATCCCAGTGGACATTGCAGGCCGCTGCGCCGCGCTGGCGTGAGGTGCGCGCCAATCACTCACAGTTGGCTGAGATGCTGGGGTTGAGTGTCGAAGACATCGCGGCAGTACCACTGTGGGTAGATACCGGCAGTGAACAATTGGTTGTGCCGCTTAACAGCGAGTCGGCGGTGCGGCGTTGTACTCCAAATTTTGCGTTACTCAAAGAATATGCACGACTGAATAACACGCGCTTTCTGGTGTATGTCTGGTCGCATCGCGCCACACATGACATCGAAGCTAGGTTCTTTTTCGCCAAAGGAACATCGGTTGTTGAAGATCCGGCAACGGGTTCGGCCTGCGCCAACCTCGGTGGCTGGTTCATCGCCACGCAAGCAAAGTTACCGATTAACAAACGCGTATTGCAGGGCGCGGCAGTGGGGCGTGCTTCAGTGCTGGACTTGCAGGTTGATGCGCAAAGCCGGATATTTGTCTCTGGCCAAGTTATTGAATTGGGCCGGGGCACCATTAGTCTGTGAGGGAGAGAGCCATGAAAACCATTGCCGCAATGTTGATCAGCGTATTGTCGATTGCAGCCGCGTCGGCCGCCGAGTTCAAACTCGCCAGCAGCGATATCGCGCCTAACGCCACGCTAACTCAAGAACAGGTGTTCAATGGCTTCGGTTGCAGCGGCAAGAACATTTCCCCGGCGTTGTCATGGAGTGGGGCGCCTGCTGGCACACAAAGTTATGCATTGACGGTATACGACCCAGATGCGCCCACCGGTAGTGGTTGGTGGCATTGGGTGGTGGTGAACATTCCAGTCGCAACGCAGGGCATCGGCAAGGGTGCGGGTACGGCTGATGGCAAAGCCATGCCGACGGGCAGTCAGCAAGTGCGCACCGATTTCGGCGCGCTAGGCTTTGGCGGTGCCTGTCCGCCGGTCGGCGACCAGCCGCATCGTTACATCTTCACCGTGTTCGCACTGAAGACGCTGAAGTTGGATATGCCAGCTGATGGCACGGCTGCTCTAGCGGGTTTCATGATTAACGCCAATGTGTTGGCCAAGGCTAGTTTCACGGCGTATTACGGGCGGTGATAAACACGTGTAGGGGCCGACCTATGTGTCGGCCTGTTCCTAACAATCGAGACGGATAATCGAACCAGACGGGCGGACACATAGGTCCGCCCCTACGGACCGATGTCACGCAGCACCTTATGCATCATGCTGTAGCCGGCGCGAGTGGCAAAACCCAGCAGAGAATAAAAACGCTGCGCCCGTACATTGCGCGCCGCCACTTCCATTTCGATATGCACACAGCCCCGTTCACGCATTTCGGTTTCGGCGGTTTGCACCAGCAGTCGACCAACACCCTGGCCGCGCGCATCGGCCACCACGTACAGTTCGTCGATGGCGGCAGTCAGGCCGCCGTATTCAAAGCTGAAAATGGCGCTGCACAGCAAGTAGCCCTGAACATGTTGATCGCTGTAGGCAATCCAGCCACGCCCCAGGTCCGGATGGGCGAGGAAGTTTTGTAGCAAGTGTTCGGCACGCTCGGCGGAGAAGCCGCGTATCTGCTCGAACTCCCAGTATTGACGCATCAGCTCCGCCAATACGGGAATGGTGTCCGCGCCGGCCGGCAGAATATAAGTTTGCGATGGCTGCATGATTGGAACTCTTGTTGTTGCAGTGAGCACCCATTTCCCACGGGCCAATTAAGCGCTCTTGAGTTATCCCCCCGATCACCTGTCATCTTCTCATTCTGGCTCGCGCTTGGGTACCGGCATGCAGCGAAATTGATCGATGTTGAGTAGGGTGTTGCGGCTGCTGGTCATGTGGGCTGCCGTGATGAATCGTGCAATTGCCATGATGGCGAGGTTGGACAAGTCACGCCCGTCTGGAAAGCTGTTTCAACCAAGCGCCATCCGTCTTCATCCATCTTGCGCTCGACCCATTGCGCCGCTATCGCTTAATCTCCGGTCATGGAATCGAATGCGCTCGGACAACTATTAATTCTGCTGGCCTTTTCGGTGCTGGTGGTGACGGTGTTTCGGCGCATGAAACTACCGCCCATCGTCGGCTATCTGGCGGTAGGCATCTTGTTGGGGGCCGAGGCACTCAGTCTGGCCGGCAGCGAAACCACCCATGTGCTGGCCGAGTACGGTGTGGTGTTCCTGGTGTTCACCTTGGGGCTGGAGTTTTCCTATCCGCGTATGTTGGCCATGCGCTGGGAAGTGTTCGGTTTGGGTGGCGCACAAGTGGTGCTCACCACGACCTTGTTCGCCGGCACCTCGTGGCTGTTGGGTGCGCCGCTGATGGTGGCCATTGTGTTGGGTGGTGCGTTGGCGATGTCGTCCACCGCCATTGTGGTGCGACAACTCACCGAACAATTGGAAATCAACAAATCGCATGGCCGGCTCGCGGTGGGTATCTTGTTGTTTCAAGACTTAGCCTTTGTGCCACTGCTAGCGTTGGAAAGCGCCTTACGCGGTCAATTGGATATTCTCGATCCAGTAGCAGTGGGCGGGGCGCTGCTACGCGCCGGCATCGCCTTGTTGTTCGTGCTCGCCGCCGGCCGTTGGTTGTTGCGTCCGTTGTTTCAAGAAATCACCCATGCGCGCAGCACCGAAGTGTTCACGCTTACCGTGCTGCTGGTGACGTTGGCCAGCGCCTGGGCCACCAGCCAAGTGGGCCTATCGTTGGCGCTGGGTGCGTTCTTGGCCGGTATGATGTTGGCGGAAACCGAATACCGGCATCAGATCGAAGTCGTCATCCGGCCGTTTCGCGACATTCTGCTGGGCTTGTTCTTCATCACGGTGGGCACCTTGCTGGATGTGCCCCTACTGGTGGAGCGACTGTGGCTGGTGTTGTTGCTAGTGTTGCTGTTGCAAGTCAGCAAGCTGCTCATCGTCACCGTGTTGGCGCGGCGGCTCAGTAATAATTGGCAGTCGGCATTGCAAACTGGTTTGGTGATTGCCCAGGGTGGTGAGTTCGGCTTTGCGTTGCTGACGTTGACGTTGAACGATCGCTTAATCGGCAACGAAGTGATTCAGCCGCTGCTCGCCGCCACCGTGGTCAGCATGGTGCTCAGTCCGTTTCTGATTCGCCACAACAGCCGCCTGACCGAGTATTTTCTGCGTCATCGCAAACACGAGCTGAGCGAGTTGCAGCGCGAACTGGCGGCCACTCATACCGTGGCGCAGCGCAATCATGTAATTCTGTGCGGCTTTGGCCGTGTCGGCCAGAACTTGGCGCGCGTACTGGAAAAACACGGTTACGAATACATTGCCCTGGACATGGACCCCAAGCGTATTCTGCAGGCGCGCCATGCCGGCGACCCGGTTATTTACGGCGATGCCGCCGAACCAGAAATTCTCGAAGCGGTGGGTTTGAAACATTGCAGCGTGCTGGTGATTAGTTTCGCCGATCCCAACCTGGCGTTACGCATTCTGCGCAGCGTGCGCGAGCTGCACAAAGACGTACCGGTGTTGGTGCGCACCCAAGACGATACCAAACTGGATGCACTGCAAGCAGCTGGCGCCACCGAAGTGGTGCCGGAAACCTTGGAAGCCAGCTTGATGTTGATGTCGCACATGTTGCTGCTACTCAACATGCCGGTATCTCGTGTGGTGAAAACCGTCGGCGACATTCGCGACAACCGTTACACCATGTTGCGACGCATCTTCCGCCGCGAAGATGCCCGGCCCTTGGATGATACGCACACTCTGCGCGAAGAACTGCACAGCGTGGTACTGCCGCGTAATGCCTACGCCATCGGCCGCAGCATCGCGCAACTAAAACTTGAACAAGCTGGCATCAGCGTCAACGCAATCCGCCGCGATGGCATCGTCGGCCGCCAACCCGACGCCGGCACCGTGTTTAGAGAAGGCGATGTAGTGGTGCTATACGGCAACCCGGAAGCGTTGGCGCTGGGTGAGAGTGTGTTGATGATTGGGTAATCTATACGACGAGGGGTAAGCAGATGGTTGAGAAGACAAGCAAAATGCCAATTTTGGTGTACCTGGCATTTTCAGCTATTCATACACGAAAAGGCGCTTGGCGGCTGATCGGTGCCAGCGCGATATTTACTTTTTACTGCGTTCCTTGGAGCGAACTATTTGCCCGCCCTGATTGGCTTGGCAAAGTATTTTTAATTGATGATTGGAGTTGGCTTGCCATGATGGTGCCAATGACATTGTGGTATTGGCTAAGCTTGCGATGGATTGATAAGAATTCCGGGTGGGCAGAAAAATAGCCAACGTTGCCACTAACAAGCACACGCCGCTTTGTGGTGTGCTTGCCCAAGCGGCGCCGGACCGAGTGACTGGGGCGGGTATTTGGATGGCGATCACTTGCGCGACTCAGCCTTGATGTTGATGTGTATGCCCACCGGTTCCTGAGCAACACTCTAGTACCCGGTCCATTTAGTATTGAGGCAAGTTCGCTCTCGTAGCCCAGCGTTCCTAAGAATCGGTTCACGATCTCGCTGAAGGGCGCTGACGAGTAAGTCATCCCGCATGCGGTGGCGGCTGTTACACCGACCAATGCTTAAATATCTAAAGTGCTGATTTTCCCGTCTGAGAGCCACTTCACTGGTGTGCATCAATCACCGATTCAGACTGCTTTCATCGGCCTTTGCCCGAGTAAATACATGAAGTGGGCCGCATTCCTGGGCGTCTTCCCAAGCGATCATGCTGATAGTAATTCTGCGGATGTGACTCACTTGAGCAACGTAGTTAAAGCAGGCGCCGGCACCGAAGACTGGCGCAGTAAATACCTAGAAAGCCTGCGTTCGCTGGAAAGCGAAGAGCGACAGTTCCGCGCTATGGAGGCGACACTCAAACGTTTGGCTGGGCGGCTTTGCATTGCCTCGCAGGGGTTGTCGCCGCGCTTGGACGATGAAATCAAGAAGTTGCAGGCAGCGATACGGCGCGAGGCCACCCAGGACGAGCTTGACCAACTCATGCCGCCGCTCACGCAGGCCATTCATGAGCTCGATCATGCCGCGTCTGTGCCTGTTGTCGTTACGCCGCAGTCGTCGGAATCCCCACTTGCACCGTCGCACCAGCCCATCATCGGCGACCAGCAAGTACGCGCGCTGCTCGTCGCATTGATGGTTGACCTCAAACGCGACGCCGGGCTCATCACACAGGCGGAAGTACTCGACGCAAAACTCGCCGCTGCGCTGATGCCTGACCAGCTACCAGACATCTTGTCCTCACTTACCGAAATGGTTGGGCAGCGAATCCAGCGCATTGAATACGCCAAGCAGGAAGTGGAGGCTCTGCTCGGCCAGATGGTCGGCAAGTTGGAGGAAATCAGTCAATTTGTTGCCGATCAAAATCAGGATCGAAGCCAATCGCTGGCCAGCAGCGAAACACTCAATACTCACCTGATCGGCGAAATGACAGCCATGGGGGAGAGTGTGGAAGCCGCGAGCGATCTGCAGCAGACTCGTCTGTTGGTTCGGGTGCGGCTTGATTCAATCGGTCGTCACCTGCAAGAGTTCCAGCAACGCGAGGCTGCACGAGATAGCGCGGTTCGAGCGCGCAACGAGCAAATGGCGGCACGGGTTGCGGAGCTGGAAGCCGAGGCCGGCAAGCTCCATAAGCAACTCCAGGACGAACAGCGGCTGTCGTCAATCGATGTGTTGACGCAAGTTCCCAATCGTATGGCCTACGAAAAACGCATCGCAGAAGAACTACAGCGGTGGCAACGATTTAAGCAACCCACCTGTATTGCCGCTTGGGATGTCGATCACTTTAAGCGTATCAACGACACTTATGGGCATCGCGCCGGGGATCGGGTGCTACGCCTGGTGGCCGAGTACTTGGCGGACAGAATTCGCAGCACTGACTTTGTGGCTCGCTACGGCGGAGAAGAATTCGTCATGATTCTCTCCGGCACGCAGCTCGACGCTGCGATGCGCATCATCGACGAGATCCGTATCGCGATTGCCAAACTCGGCTTTCATTTTCGCGGCACGCCGGTATCGATCACTATCTCCTGCGGTGTAACCGCACTGTTGGCTGACGATACCTCAGGCACTGCCTTCGATCGCGCCGACAAGGCGATGTATCAGGCTAAGGCGCAGGGACGCAATCGGTGCGTCAGTGTTTAACAGGGTATTGAAAATCTCATTTTCAATACCCTGTTAGAGCGCTCTGACGACTAACCCGCCAACCAACAAGAGTCGAGCGAAGCTGGGTTTACGCTGCGCTACAACGCCAGCACTAGGACGGTTAGGTGTGAATGGCGATGCCTCAACCTTTACCGTCGTCCGTAACACCCAGCATACGTTCGTGGTCGAGCAACTGCCGGCACCATTCATCCAGCGTGGCATACTCGGCGGCATTGGCTTTGCGGAAGGACTCGTAAGCGGCGCGCGAACGCCATGCGTCCACGACGATGAAACGATGGGTAGTGCCGGTGCTTTTGTACAGCTCGCTGCCCAGATAGTCCGGGCTGAGGCGGAAGAACGAATCCCAGCGGCCCTGTGCGCCGTATACCATCTCAAAATCGACGACACGTTCAGGTTTCGCGTCTAATTCCCAAACCAAGCGATACATGTGGGCTCCAGCAACAACGGATGGAGAGATAGTTTACGCACGTGGCGTGACATCACAACGACTCTATGTAGAACCTATCTCAAAATTCATTGATGCGGTTGCCTGCCGCGGTTGTCATTTTGATCTCTTCGACAGGCTCAGAATAAACTCCTTGAGAAATCTTTCCGTTGCCCGGTAAATGGCGTGTATCTGAGGTCAGAAGGATTTCTCCCTTGGGTCGAAATGACAGACTTCTAGCGTCCACCCAATGTTGAGATGCGTTCTAGGCGTCGTACCTGGTTCGTGCGTTGTGGTGGCGACAGCATTGATAAACAGGGCGTGAATGGACTACGGTCCGGCTTTCGCCCTCTACCTAGTTGAACAGGATCGACCAAAGTGGACCGCTACACGACACTATTTTTAGACATGCTCGACGATTTGTACCTGGATAACAGTCTCGGCCAGTGGCTGTGGGCGTTGGCCACGGCGACGAGCATTTGCCTGATTACGTTGCTGGTGCGGCGCTTTATCCGCCGTCACTACGTGCGCATGAAGGCGACCTCGCGCGTTGAGCTGATGGAGGTGCCGCTGCGCATCGCTAGCAGAACCAGCGTGCTGTTTCTGATCGTGCTCGGTGTGTTCTTCGGCATGTTGACACTCACGCTACCGGCAACCGCGCATCGGGTGGTGGAGAAGGTGCTGCTGATTGCCGCGTGCTGGCAGGCGGGTCTGTGGGCCACCACTGGCGCGCTAGCCTGGATAGACATGAAACGCCAGCACAGCATGGCGGAAGACCGCGCTACGGCCGGCACGCTCGGCATCATCGCCATTATTGTGCGGGCCCTGATCTGGTCGGTGGTGCTGCTGCTGACACTGGACAATCTCGGTGTCAATGTCACCACCTTGGTGGCCGGCCTCGGAATCGGCGGTATCGCGATTGCTTTGGCTGTGCAGAACGTACTGGGCGACTTGCTGGCGTCGCTGTCGATCACGCTCGACAAGCCATTCGTATTAGGCGACTCGCTGCAAATCGATAACTTTAACGGCAAGGTGGAGCACATCGGCATCAAGAGCACCCGCCTGCGCAGCATCGACGGCGAGCAGATCATCATGCCGAATTCCGATCTGCTCAAAAGCCGCATGCGCAATTTCGGCCGCATGCAGGAGCGGCGCGTATTGTTCACCGTGGGCGTGACTTACGAAACGTCGCGTGCCAAATTGGAGAAAATTCCCGACATGGTGCGCGCGATTGTCGAGTCGCAAGCCACGGTGCGCCTAGAACGTTGCCATCTGGCGCGGCTAAGCGCTTATTCCATCGACTGCGAGGTGGTGTACTTTGTGCTCAGTGCCGAATACAGCCTGTACATGGATACCCAGCAGAAGATCATTCTCAGTCTGATTGAAGCGTTCGAGCGCGAACAAATCGAGTTTGCCTACCCGACCCAGCGTCAAGTGACGTCCTTGCCGCCTGACGTGCTGACAGTTTCAAGTGTGAGTGCCTGACTGTTCCAGCGCGCCGACAAAGCTGTCGGCCCAGTGATGAATGTCGTTGCGTTTGATCGTATCCAGCATGGCCGCGTGACGTTCGCGTCGCTCTGCGAGCGGCATGGTCAGTGCAGTTTGAATGGCCATGCCCACCGCGCGCGCGTCATAGGGGTTAATCAGAATCGCGGCAGTGAGTTCCTTCGCCGCACCTGCCAAGTTCGACAGAATTAACACGCCCGGATCCTGTTCGTCCTGCGCGGCCAGATATTCTTTGGCTACTAAGTTCATGCCATCGCGTACCGGCGTGACCAAGCCGACATGCGAAGCGCGCAAGAAGCCCATTAATGCGGCATGCGGAAAATTGCGATTCAAATAGCGGATCGGGGTCCAGTCGGTGTCGCCGAATTGGCCGTTGGTTTGTCCGGCGGCTTGCTCCAATGTGCTGCGAATCTCCGCATAGGCGCGCACTTCGGTGCGCGATAGCGGCGCGATTTGTATGTAGGTGATGCGACCGACATTGTCGGGAAAGGTTTCGAGAAACTGCCGATACGCGGCGAAGCGCTCTACCAAGCCCTTGCTGTAATCGAGTCGGTCCACGCCCATCATCAATTTGCGTCCGACCAGGCTGTCGATGGTGCGTTGAACCATTTCCGATTGACGCGCGTCGACGGCTTCGCTCTGAATGGCATCGACATCTACCCCAATGGGAAATACATCGGCCAGCAACTGACGTTCGCCGATCGCGATGCGGCGCTCGGGCCGCAGCGTGTCGGCGCCGAACAGATATTCAATGCCCGAGTGGAAGGCGCGTAGATCGCTGTCGGTTTGAAAACCGACAACGTCGTAAGCCGTCAGGTCGCGCAGCAATTCGGCATAGGTGGGCAGCACGCGCAACATCTCGATATGCGGAAACGGGATGTGCAGGAAAAAACCAATGGGTTGCCGGCAGCCCAACTCGCGCAGCAAACGCGCCATGGGTATCAAGTGATAGTCGTGAATCCAGATGACATCGTCGGGTTGCAACAGCGGCAGTAGTTTGTTGGCAAACAATCGATTCACGTTTTCGTAGGCATCGTGTTCTTCTGCTTTGAACTTGAAATCCTTCAACAGGTAGTGGCACAGCGGCCACAGCGTTTCGTTGGCATAACCGTTGTAGTAACGCTCGAAGTCGCTGCGCTTCATGTCGATGCTGGCGAAGGTGACGCCGTTGCGAATGTGAATGTCCGGATCGCCGGGCTCGGTGTCTACCAGATCGCCATCCCAACCAAACCACACACCGCCGGTTTGGTGTAACGCGCCAAGGATGCCTACCGCTAAGCCACCGGGTGCGACGCTGCGGCGTGGCAGGCTGATGCGATTCGAGACACAGACCAAGCGTTTTGCCGGCTTTAGTTGATTCACTCCTGATTGACTCACAGCGCTTCCTCCCAGGAAATGCTTAGTCGCATTGCCGAATTGATGATGCCTACCAAGCTGTAGGTCTGTGGATAGTTGCCCCATAGCTCACCGCTGCGTGGGTCCAGGTCTTCGGATAGCAGCCCCAGTCGGTTGCGTTGCTCGAGCATGTTCTCGAACAACGCGCGCGCCTCATCTTTACGGCCGATGGCCGCCAATGCGTTGATGTACCAGAAAGTGCAAATGTTGAAGGCGTTCTCGGGTGCACCGAAATCGTCAACCGCGACGTAACGCATCAAATAAGGGCCGCGGCGTAGATGCTTGCCCAGATGTTCAACGGTGGCGATGAACTTCGCATCATCGGCGGCCACAAAGTCCAGCTCAGCGAACAGCAGTACGCTGGCATCAAGCGCCGAATCGTTCCACGCTTCGGTGAAGGTTTGCAGTTGCGGATCCCAGATTGCCGCCATGATGCGTGCATGCATTTGATCGGCGCGCTCACGCCAGAAGCGATTGCGTTCGTGCAGGCCTAGATGCGTGGCGATGCGCGCCAGACGATCGACTCCCGTCCAGCACATCACACTGGAAAAACTATGCACGCGCGCCCGGCCGCGATATTCCCAGATACCAGCATCGGGCTGGTCGTAGCACTGCCAGCAACGTTCACCGGCCTGTTCCAGTTGCTCGAAATCGTTGCGATCCGCAGGCGTTGCCAAGCGCATATCGAAAAAAGATTGCATGGTCGCCAGAATCACCGCGCCATAAACATCATGTTGCACCTGTTCATAGGCCTGATTGCCTATGCGCACCGGTCCCATGCCGCGGTAACCCGGCAGTCCTGCGGCATGTATTTCTGTCAGACAGGTGTTGCCCGTGATGCCATACACCGGTTGCAATGCATAAGTACCGGAGGCGGCAAACACATTGGCGATGTAGCGCAGATAACCTTCCATGGTGCGGGTAGCGCCGAGGCGATTCAACACATGAATAGTGAAGTAGCTGTCGCGCAACCAGCAGTAACGATAGTCCCAATTGCGTTGGGTGTTGGCCGCTTCTGGAATAGACGTCGTCAATGCAGCCAACACCGCACCGGTATCTTCATAGGTGCACAGTTTCAGGGTGATGGCGGCGCGAATCACCTCGGCCTGCCATTCAAAGGGAATCGCCAGCTCGCGTGTCCAGTCGCGCCAGTAACTGCGGGTTTCATCGAGAAACCGGCCGCACAAGGAACTGAGCGATTCGGTGATGGATTCATCGGCGCTCAGCACACAGCAGATACGTTCGCGCAATACCACCGGCCGCTCTTCGAGGACTGCACTCAAGGACATGTCGGTATTAAAACGCCAACTGATGCTGTCGCCGGTAAAGCGCACATGATTGCTAGCCGGATGCCGCTCGGGCGTTTCCTGACCGTAATGTTGACTCGGGCGTAGATGCACGCGCAGCACGGCATGCCCGGCAAGACGTTCGATAATGCGCACCATCATCACCGGACGAAAGTTTCGGCCGTACAAACGAAAGCGCGGACAGAAATCGGTGATGCGAATGCGCGCGCCGTCAGGGTTGCTTAGTGTGGTTTGCAAGACTGCGGTATTCGGTTCGTAGTGTTGCTCCCACTGGTCGCAGCCGGCCAAGTCAACGCTGAAGAATCCCTGCTCCTGGCCGGGTTCATCCTGGCGCAGCAATGAGCAGAACACCGGATCGCCATCTATACGCGGCAGACATGCCCACACATAGCGGCCTCGGGCATCGATCAGGGCGCTGATCTGGCAATTGCCAATCACGCCCAGTTCAAGGTCCGCTTTCATCAACATCTCCTTTGTGGCTGGGTGAATGGCACTTACTTAAGCTTTGCAAGCGCCTCCCTCACTTGTGGGGGCGCACTTCCTGACACTGATGGCTTCAGCAATCACCCATCACCCTAGCGTCGGCATCGTGCCGGTGGAGTCAGACGTTGGAGCGTGGCTGTGTCAGATTCCGCTCTCGCAACCAGTGGATGACGGCTGACACGTTACTAAAGATGTAACGCGCTGCGGTGCTATTCGATTCGCCAACCCGAATGGAATAACCGCCGAGATCATTGACCGCCGCAAACCCGTCTTCATCGGTGACATCGTCGCCAACGAATACCGGAATGCGTCCGGCGAACGGCGGTTCGCGCATGAATGCCTCAATGGCAGTGCGTTTCGAGTAGCCCGATGGCAGCAGCTCCAGCACGCACTTGCCCGGCTTGAGTTGCAGATGCGGAGCGAGTTGCTGCTGCAAAAACGAGACTTCGTCGTAAAGCATGGCGGCCAGCGCCGGCGCATGACGGTAGTGCAAGGCCAGCGCGCTGTGTTTGTCTTCCAGCAACAGCCCAGAATGCGCAGCTTGCAATTCCTGCAGGCGCGCGCGCGCCACATCTAGTACCTCGTGATTCACCGGGGCGCGCCAGACATCTCCGGCAAAGTTGCGTCGTTCCAAGCCGTGTTGCCCGGCGGCGGGAAATGCGGTGGGGGCAAACAGTTCGTCCAGGGAGGTCAGGGTGCGGCCGCTGATCAAGGCCAAGGCGCCCTGTTCACGTTGCGCAGCCAACTCCAGCGTATTGCGCAGCGCGGCGGGCACCCGCACGGCATCGGGGGTGGCGGCGATTTCCAGCAACGTGCCATCTACATCCAGGAATAGGGCCAGTTCCTGATCCGGAATAAATCTGCCTCGCAATGTCATCGCTGGACCGTAACGGCATGAGCCGCTCAACTCAACCTGAAAATTCCCACAGTGTTGACAATTTGTATCACTGGGGGCCGGCAGAAACGCCCTCAGGGGGCGGTCGGTTTGCTAAGATTCGCGCCCACTTTTTTGATTTACGTCCCACATTAGTGTTGGAGAGAGCATTCCCATGAAGACCCCTGTCAATGTCGCAATTACCGGTGCTGCCGGCAATATCGGTTATGCACTGGCGTTCCGCGTCGCCTCGGGTGCGATGCTGGGACCAGATCAACCGATTAACCTGCACCTGCTTGAAATCACTCCTTCGCTGGGCGCGCTCGCAGGCGTGGTGATGGAATTGAACGATTGCGCCTTCCCGACATTGAATAAGATCGTTGCCACCGACGATGCCAAAGTAGCCTTCAAGGATTGCGACTATGCCTTGCTGGTGGGCGCTCGTCCGCGCGGCCCCGGCATGGAACGCAAAGATTTGCTGATGGCCAATGCGCAGATTTTCTCAGCACAGGGCAAGGCGCTGGATGCCGTCGCCAATCGCACTGTGAAAGTGCTGGTGGTGGGCAATCCCGCTAATACCAACTCGCTGATCGCACAACGCAATGCGCCGGGCATCAATCCCGCCAACTTTACCGCCATGCTGCGCCTGGATCACAACCGCGCCATTTCGCAGCTCGCCGAGAAGACCGGTAAGCACACCACCGCCATCAAGCAAGTCATCGTGTGGGGCAACCACTCCGCCACGCAGTTTCCCGATCTGCACAACGCAACGGTGGAAGGCAAAGCAGCCTTGTCGTTGGTTGATCAAGCTTGGTACGCCGATACCTTCATCCCCGTCGTGCAACAGCGCGGCGCCGCCATCATCAAGGCACGTGGTTTGTCTTCTGCCGCCTCGGCCGCTTCCGCTGCGATTGACCATATGCGCAACTGGGCATTGGGCACCGCTCCCGGCGAATGGGTGAGCATGGGCATTCCTTCCGATGGCAGCTACGGCATTGCTCCTGGTGTGATCTACGGTTACCCCGTGACCTGCAAAGATGGCAAGTACGCCATCGTGCAAGGCCTTGCGATCAACGAATTCAGCCGCGCTCGTTTGGATGCCACGCATAAAGAATTGCTGGAAGAAAAAGACGGCGTGAAGGAATTGCTGCCGTAAGTTGGCGTCCGTAGGGGCAGACCTGCGTGTCTGCCCGTCTTTAACGCCTCGGTTCTAATACCAAGACGGGTGGACACATAGGTCCACCCCTACAAACAAGGCCCGCCCAAGTTTTTTACTGGGCGGGCTTTGTTGTTTGTGATGTACAGGGAAGTACGAATGCCGCGAAGCACAGGAGAAGAGTGGTACCGGGTTTCGGTTAAGTGAACATCTGCTTCAGCTCTTTCCAAGACCGGCTGTAGCAACGATACCGCTCATCAGGTCAACTCCGGCGTGCAAAGCTGGGCGTTATGGTGCCGGTGGAGGGGAATAGCGCTGCATCGTGCGTTGCGCGCCTGGTTAAGCGCTCTCCCGTTTCGTTCTCGCCATCCAATCGACCGGTCTCAACCTTTCATTTGGCCAGACCCAGGGTTACAGTTGGCAGCGATGTGGGAACCTGCTTTTCAGCCCGTTGGTCGCTGGGGAGCCGGTGCCCTCTATTGAGTGAATACTAGCGAGAAATAGTCATGCTGCTGGATGAAGTCCGCGCCCATAAAAGTGCTATCGCCGCGCTGTGTAGTCAGTACGGTGCGCGGCGCATGCGCGTATTTGGTTCTGTCGCGCGGGGTGAGGAACGGCCTGATAGCGACGTGGATTTTCTGGTGGAGTTTCCACGTGGCTATGATTTGTTCGCGCAGCGTCTGCCCCTGACTGAACGCTTGCAGGAGTTGTTGCAGCGTCGCGTTGAAGTAGTGCCCGAGCATGAGTTAAGTCCCCATATACGCGAGCAGGCACTCAAAGAGGCCGTCGCTTTATGAGCAAACCTTGGCAGCCATATGCCTTGCATATCCTTGATGCCATCAACCGAATCCGGCGTATTCAGACACGCGGTGATCTGACTCAGGATGAGGTGCTCTACGACGCCGCGCTGCGCAATCTGCAAACTCTGTCAGAAGCCACCCAACAACTGCCGGACAACAAGAAAGCCGAGTGGCCGGCGATACCCTGGCGCGAGATCAGCGGTTTTCGCAATATTCTTGCGCACAACTAACTGGGCAATATCGATTCGCTCACGGTGGCCGCAGTGAGTGATTGACAAGCAACTCCAGCCACTTGAAGACTGCATCCGTACCATGTTGGCTGCGGACGCTTAAGTCACGTCCGGACAATATCGCCGGGTCGTCGGATTGCGGGTATTGAGGCTGCCGTAATGGCCTGACTATTTACCCATAGTTCGTTTTTTCGCACGACGCTGAGTACTTGGTTTGTCGCTGCGCCGTTGCGCTTCGGCAATCAGATGGCATGGCATCTCGATGGCGCCTTGCAAACGCAGGGTCTCGCCAACATACGCAACTGCGGTTTCCTCAGCGCGTCGTCGAAACGCCCCACGTTACTGATCGCGAGATCCACCGGCGCGAAGAGTCTGATATACACAGACGGCGATGCAACTGTTTGGCATCAGTGTCGCTTGCCAGAGGGCCGCTGCTTGGTAACACCTGATTGCACTGGGTTATCCATAGCCAAAGCCCCGGAATTATCCGCGCTTGCCGATGTACCGGCACAGAGCTAGTGTGCCAACCATGACCGTGATGGATTAACAACAAACGGGGTGCGGTATCGTGTCTGGAATAATCTGGTTGCTGGCGTTGATTGGTGGATTGGTTTACCTGGCCTACCAGCGCGCCTCGTTGGCCCTGAACACCACGCTGTTCGGCATCGGCGTGCTGGCCTATACCTTGTTTGGCGGTGGCGGGTTGGTCATCGTCATTGTGCTGTGGTTGCTGCTGGCCATAGTGGTATTTCTCAATGTGGATAGCGTGCGTATTCGCCTGATCAGCCGCCCCTTTCTGCGTACTTATCGGCGCATGTTGCCGCCCATGTCGACTACCGAGGCCGAGGCGTTGGCGGCGGGTACGGTGTGGTGGGATGGTGAGTTGTTCAGCGGTGGGCCGCAGTGGGACAAGCTGATGTCCATGGCGCCGCCGCAACTCACCGCCGAAGAGCAGGCTTTCATCGACGGGCCCACGGAACAGTTATGCCGCATGATCGACGACTGGGATATCACGCATCGGCGCGCCGACATGTCGCCAGAGATGTGGGCGTTCATCAAGCAGCATCGCTTCTTTGCCATGATCATCCACAAGCAATATGGCGGCTTGGGCTTTTCTGCGTATGCCCACTCCTGCGTGCTGGTAAAAATTGCCAGCAAGTCGGCCACCGTTGTTTCCACTGTGTGTGTGCCGAACTCTTTAGGGCCCGGCGAGCTGTTACAGCACTACGGCACGGAGGAACAGAAGAACTACTACTTGCCGCGGCTGGCGCGTGGCGAAGACATCCCGTGCTTTGCGCTCACCGGTCCGCGCGCAGGATCGGACGCTGCATCGATTCCCGACATCGGTGTGGTCTGCAAAGGCACTTACAACGGCGAAGAAGTCGTTGGCATCAAGCTGAACTTCACCAAGCGCTACATCACGCTGGCGCCGGTGGCGACCATTGTTGGGCTGGCGTTTCAATTGCGCGATCCAGAAAACCTACTGGGCGGCAACCAGGTGGACTACGGCATCACCTGTGCGTTGATTCCGCGCAATACATCAGGCATCCGCATTGGCCGTCGTCACTTTCCTTTGAATACACCCTTTCAAAATGGGCCGGTGTTTGGCAAGGATGTGTTCGTGCCGTTAGATGCCATCATCGGTGGACCGAAAATGGCTGGGCAGGGCTGGCGCATGTTGGTAGAACAGTTGTCGGTGGGTCGTTGCATTTCGCTGCCATCGAACACCACCGGTGCATCGCTCGCCGCCGCCTATGCTTCGGGTGCATATTGCCGCGTTCGTCGTCAATTCAATGTGCCGGTGGGGCAGCTTGAAGGTGTGCAGGAAGTGATCGCACGCATCACCGGCATGGCTTACATCATGGACGCCGCGCGCTCGGTGACTGTGGCTGCCCTTGATGTCGGCGAACGTCCGGCGGTGCCATCGACCATTCTCAAGTACAACATCACCGAACTTGCCCGCAAGGTGGCTAACGATGCCATGGATGTACAAGGCGGCAAGGGCATTTGCTTGGGTCCCAAAAACTATCTGGGCCGTGGTTATCAAAGTGTGCCGATTGCGATCACGGTGGAAGGCGCCAATATACTCACGCGCACCTTGATGATCTTTGGTCAAGGCGCGATTCGCTGTCATCCGTTTGTGCTGAAGGAAATGAATGCCGCACGCGAGAAGGACAAAGAAAAAGGCGTACGCGACTTCGACCAAGCCTTGTTCGCGCATATTGGCTTTACCATCAGCAACGCGGTGCGTTCGGTGGTGATGGCGCTGACCCTGGCGCGTTTTTCACATACGCCGGATATTCAACCTACCAAGCGTTACTTTCAGCACATCAATCGCTTTAGCGCTTCGTTTGCCTTCGCCGCCGATGTGGCGATGTTGACCTTGGGCGGTTATTTGAAAAAGAAGGAAACGCTATCGGGCCGTTTGGCAGATGTGTTGTCGAATATGTACCTGGCATCCACCGTGCTTAAACACTACGAAAACCAGGGTCGCCCGGAAGCGGATCTGCCGATGGTGGAATGGGCGTGCCGGCATTTGTTGTATCAAGCGCAAGAACAGTTGCATGGCTTTCTGCGTAACTTCCCCAATCGCTTCATGGCGGGTTTGATGCGCATGGTGATCTTCCCGCGTGGGCGCACTTACTTTGCGCCGGGCGACAAGTTGGGTGCGTTGGTGGCCAATAGCATGATGGCGGTGACCGATAGTCGCGCGCGTTTAAGTGATGGTATTTACAAGACCATCGAGCCAAACAATGCGCTGGGCCTGTTGCAGCAGGCGTTGTCGCTGGCGGATGCGGCCGAACCGCTGGAGCGTCGCATTCGCGTTGAGGGTGTCAAGACCGGTCGCATCACTGCGCTGGATTTACCCAATCAAATCGAAGAAGCACTGGAGATCGATTTGATCACCGTCGCTGAGGCTGAATTGTTGCGCGACTACGATCACAAGGTGATGGACCTGATCAATGTCGATGACTTCGATCCGCGCGAGTTGGCGCCGCATGCGGAAGATACGGCAGCGAATATGCCACTGGATGAGCTGATTCGAGATTAGGGTCTGTTGACCATGGAGGGCCGCAGGACGCTTCGACTTCGCTCAGCGACCGAATATTTCGACAAGCTCATTGACCGGATTCCGGTCGCTGAGCGAAGTCGAAGCGTCTGAACAAAACTCGAATGTGCTTTAATCGGGTCATCGGCAACCAGCGCCACACACCCGGAATCTCTCAGCATGATCCTCGAATCCCTGCTGGCTTATTTGCATATCGCTGCCATCTTGATGGTGGTGGTATTTCTTACCAGCCAAGCCGCGTTGCTACGTACCGAGTGGTTGAATGAAGCGGTGGTACGCCGCTTAGCGCGAGTGGACATGATCTACGGCATCGCTGCGATGCTGCTGTTGGCCACCGGCTTCGCGCGCACTTGGTGGGGCATCAAGGGCTTTGCGTGGTATTGGTCACAGCCCTTGCTGCATGTGAAGGTAACGCTATTCGTGGTGATCGGCTTGATGTCGATTGCACCCACGTTGCGTTACCGACGCTGGGTAAAAGCATTGCAAGCCGGTCAAGGCTTGCCGGACGCACAAGCAATTCAAAGCACCCGCCGCATCGTAATGTGGGAAGCCCATCTGCTGGTGCTGATCCCTATCCTCGCGGTGTGTTTGGCGCGTGGGCTTGGCATTCGCTGACAGCAAGCGTTTTACCCGCTCCGTCGGCCGGA
>JANMSB010000391.1:0-2511 GCA_031388915.1 Pseudomonadota bacterium
ATCGTTTGTTCTTTATCGCCTGCCGCCAACGCATGCAAATCCGCCAAACTCAACCCACACCACGGCGCGCGCAAACACGCCAGCCAGGCGGTGCGGTCGGCCAAATGCAGTAAGGCGCGTGTCAGGGCAATTAAATCTTGCACCAACGGGCGATCTTGCAAGCGTTCGATATCAACGGCGTTGAAGGCGATGTTGGCGAGTTTAAGTTCGCGCGCGATGGGACCCACATGGGAGCGACCGCTAACCAGAATGGCAATGGTTTGCTTGGCATCGCTTTGCAGCGCGTGCTGCACCAACACTCTGATCTGAACGGCTTCCTGCTGTGGTGAGTGTTCAATGGCGGCGTGCATCTGCACCATGCCGTTACTTGCCGCATCCGGTCGGGGCTGGCTGGGGCTGTAGTGCACTGCACCGAGTTCGGCGTCGTCATGCGTGGGCATGATGTGTGGGAAGCAACTGTTTACCCAATCGACAATCGGCTGCGTGGAGCGGAAGTTGGTTTGCAGTTGCAGCGGCTTAACCAAAACCTGCGGCAATCCATGCTGCTGCATTTCCAGAAACAAGCCAACTTCTGCTTGGCGGAAGCGATAAATCGACTGCATGGGATCACCCACGCAGAACACCGTGCGGCCATCGCCTTCGCTCCAGCCGGCAGTGAGCATGCGTAACAAAGACATCTGAGTGATGGAGGTGTCTTGAAACTCGTCAAGCAGAATGTGTTGCAACTTGGCATCCAGAGCCAAAGCAGTATCGGTGGGTTGATCTGGTGTGCCGAGGGCTTGCAATGCACGCAGCGATAACTCGACGTAATCCACCTGGCCGATGGCTTGGAATTCCAGCATCAACTCGCTCACCGCCTTGGGCAGCAGTTGCAGTAGGGCTTGCAACACCTGCCATTGTGCATCGCTGAAATTCGCTGCGGGCAAACTATGCAGGTTGGCAAAGCGTTCGTTCAGGCCGGGAATGGCGCGCAGATCATTCAGCAGCGCCGTCATGCGCTGATTGATGGGTTTCTGATCTGCGGGAAATCCCTGTGTCTTGGTTAGCTTTTTATAGAACTCGCCTTCCGTGGTGCACACCATCAAGGCAATGCCGCGCCAGGCAGTCAAAGCCTGCGCTGCCACCGGTGGCAAATGAACCAGAGAGCGACAAGCCTCAAGATATTCAACAACAGATTCTTTGGCGCCATTGTTCAGACGGTTATTGGCGCCGAACGCCGCCAGTTCAGCCAGCTCGGCATGGGTATCCGCAGGCAGCTCACTGAGCAGTAGTTGTAGATGATGTTCTATTGCAGCATGCAGCGTGGCCTCGATACTGTCGCGCAAATCGGCATCCTGACGGTGACTGATGAGTAACGGCAGCCAGTGATCGCGACGCGCCAGCAGGTCGCATAGCATTTTCACGAAATCAGGTACGCGATTCGCTAGGTGCAGTAACACAGTTTCCAAGTGAAGCGAGTCAGCGCTGCCATCGCCGAGTTGTTCCAGCAACCGTTCGCACACGGATTCATAGATCGGCCATTGATCCTGCGCAATCTCCATGCTGGCGCCCATGCCTGCCAACATCGGCAGTCGTTTCGCCAAGCTGGCATTGAGCGCATCGATGGTTTGAATGCGCAGTCGTGCCGGATGAGTTTGTAATTGCCAGCCGCGCTGTTGATCGGCTTGCAAAGCCGCCTGGGCTAACTCCCAGTTCTGCGCTTCGTGCGCCTTGTCTGGACGCGCGGTCTCGCGCGCTCGAGCCAGCGATTGCAGAATGCGATTACGCATCTCGCTGGCGGCCTTGCGCGTGAAGGTGATGGCGAGAATTTGTTCGGGTTGTTCGACGGTGGTGAGCAAGCGCAGATAGCGCTGCGTCAACAACTCGGTTTTGCCCGAGCCGGCGGGAGCTTGCACGATGAAGGAGTGAGTCGGATTGAGTGCTTCTTGGCGTGCCTGAGTGTCCGCAAGCTCCGTTCCCCTCACAACAGCGTCCCTTCCCCCGTTCGACGGGGGAAGGACAGGATGGGGGCGTTCGGAGTGCACTCCCCCGCCTGCGGGGGAGGGAGCTATGGAAGGGGAATCGTTAGGAGGCTTCTTATGCATCACTACCCTCCTCATCGGCGTCCAGCTCACTGATCTGCAAGTCGCTGGCTTCCAACAACTCATGCACGCGACATAGACTTTGCAAGTGACAGTAAGTGCATTCGTTCTTCAGCGGGTCCACATACGCAGCACCGGAAAGATACTGCTGCGCTAGCACGTTGAGCACCGTCTGCCAGTGCTGCAGCAAGTCATCCCATGACTCGATGCCGGACAGTTTTCTATAGGGCTTGAGTTGAGCGTAGTCGGCAATGCCGGGTGCGATGCTGTCGGTGTCGGCCAAGCCGCGAAACTCTGCTTTACCGGGCGCCAGCACCGCGAAGGTAATGCCGGCCAATTGCTGTCGATGCGCCAGTGCATACAAGGGCAATTGCGGGCTGCGTGGCCGGCCGGGTGTGCGATCCAACCAATCGGCAGTGGTGTTGGCGTC
>JANMSB010000456.1:0-2270 GCA_031388915.1 Pseudomonadota bacterium
CAACATTGAGCGGCGCGATTCGGTGTTGCACCTCGTGCTTGATCGCCCTTTGGCGCGAAACGCTATCGATCGCGTGATGCGCGACCAGCTCTTTGAAGCCTTTACGCTAGCGGCGCTGGATCCGGACCTGCACTCGATCAACCTGCGTGCCGTTGGTGCTGCATTCAGCATGGGTGGTGACCTTGAAGAGTTCGGTATCACGCGCGATCCCGCTACCGCGCATTTGATCAGGAGTCGCTCATTGCCCGCGTTGGCACTGGCGCCTCGTGCCGAGATTCTGAATGTGCATGTGCAAGGTGCGTGTGTCGGCGCTGGATTGGAGATCGCTGCGTTTGCAGGTCGGCTGACGGCCTCGTCCAACGCCTGGTTTCAACTTCCCGAACTTTCCATGGGTCTGATTCCGGGGGCAGGTGGATGCGTGTCAGTGCCGCGCCGCATCGGGCGGCAACGAGCGGCACTCATGATGCTATCCGGAAAGCGAATCAACGCCGCGACCGCGTTACGCTGGGGTTTGATCGATGCGATTGAAGAGCTGCCGCCGCAGTGATTAAGTGATTGTTATTAACCCGGCTTTTAAACACATCTGAAGGAAGCAAGACACTTCGACTCCGCTCAGTGACCGGAGGTGCCCGAATAGAGGACTGTTCCGGCCGCTGAGCGGAGTCGAAGCGCACTGATTAGCAGACCTATTTAGAAGCCGGGCTAAAAACAGATTCTAGGTACCATGGCTAGTTAGAATGATGAACCAACAGATGCCGAGCGGCCAACGCACGGTTGCCGGCTTCACTAAGGGGAAGAGCATGACGAGTTTTGACGAGACTTTCGATTTTGTCGTAGTGGGCAGCGGTGGCGGCTCCATGTGCGCGGGACTGCTGATGAAGACCGCGGGCAAGAGTATTGTCATTCTCGAAAAAACGAATCTTGTCGGCGGCACGACCTCGCGTTCCGGCGGTGTGATGTGGATTCCCAACAATCCTTTCTTGAAGCGCGATGGCATAGACGATAGCTTCGACAAAGCCTCTACCTATCTCGAAACATTGGTGTCAAAGCAAGCCGAAGTGGCGGGCTCGACGCTGGAGCGACGCCGCAAATATTTGACTGAAGCGCCGCGCATGGTGGAGTTCCTGATGAATCAGGGCATCAAGCTCACGCGTGTTTCCGAGTGGCCCGATTACTACGATGATCTTCCGGGCGGCATTGCAGCCGGCCGCACAGTCATTGCCGAGTTATTCAACGTGAATGAACTGGGCGCGTGGAAGCAAAAGCTGCAACCGACGTTTATCCAGGTGCCTGTGCCTCCCGTGCTTGCACGTATGAAAGTGTCCCTGCCCGCCTCGGTCGAAGAGTTGTTGGAGTTGCCCGGCATCAACCGCTCCTGGTACGTGAAGCTGCTGGCAGTAAAACTGGCGCTGCGCGGCATCGCGGCAAAGCTGACCGGCAAGCAGTGGGTGGGCGGCGGCGGCGCACTTCAGGGACGCATGTTGCAAGCGGCAGTACGCACCGGCGTGGAGATCCGAACCGAATCGCCGGTGAGCGAGTTGATCGTTGAAGGTGGCGCAGTGAAGGGTGTGCTCACTACCAAGGACGGCGGTCCATGGCGCGTGGCTGCACGCCTGGGCGTGTTAGTGAATGCCGGCGGTTTCGCGCGCAACCAACGTATGCGCGACCAATACATACCGGGCACGTCGGTGAAGTGGACCATGAGCATTGCCGGCGATACCGGCGAAATGATCGAGGAAATGATGCGTCATGGCGCAGCCATTGCGCAGATGGAAGAGCGGGTGGGCAATCAAGTAACGCTGCCGCCCGGTGCCGAAGAGAGCGAGGGCAAGCCGGGCGTTCAGCCCATGACGGCATCACCACACTGCATTCTTATCGATCAGAGTGGCGTGCGTTATATGAACGAGGGTGGCTCGTACATGTTGTACTGCAAGACCATGCTGGCGCGAAACAAAGTGGTGCCTGCGGTGCCAAGCTGGGCCGTATTCGACAGCCAGTTCCTGGACAAGTACCTGCTGCCCGGCACGTTCCCCTGGCGTCCGGCGCCGCAGAGCTGGATTGACTCGGGCTACCTCAAGAAGGCCGATACCATTGAAGCGCTGGCGCAGCAGCTCAACATTGATTCAGCCACACTCACATCCACTGTCGAACGATTCAATGGCTTCGTAGCGAAAAATCGCGACGACGATTTTCATCGTGGCGAACGTGCTTACGATCGTTGGTTGGGCGACGCCTACAACAAGCCGTCGAAAACATTGGGCACGATTGCC
>JANMSB010000470.1:0-3996 GCA_031388915.1 Pseudomonadota bacterium
GGTGAGCGCCTTCTGGAACACGGCAGGCGAACTTGGCTATACAGAGCAATTCGTTGATCGCAGCTATTTGATCGAAGACGATCATGTGCCCTTCTTGAAAGCCGGCATCCCGGCCGTGAACATCATCGATTTCGAATATGGAAAAGGAGCGCAAGACAACCGCTATTGGCATACGTCCGACGACACGCCCGACAAGATCAGCGCGCGCAGTTTGAAGATCGTCGGTGATGTGGTCTTGCTTAGCTTACCACGCATCGAAGCACACAAAATTATGCAGTAGAGTCGATAAAAAAGCTGCTTATAAAATACGCACTTCACCAGCGTATCGACCTGTTTTATTCTTACTGTGCGGATCGACGGCCCGGTAGCCTGCACACTAACACCAGTGAATATCTAACTACTTATGAAAGCGCCCACAGCCATCCTACTTACGACAACCGTGTTGCTGGGTGCCAGCAGCGTCTATCTATGGTACGAGCTTGCTGCTGCCCGCGGCGATCTCGACGCTTCCGCTGACGTTACTCGGCGGCTCAATGCCCATCTCAGCGAGCTCGAGAGACTTCACGGCTCGCAGAATCTGCCGTACTCGGCACAGCAGCTGTCCGTGCCGCCGTACGCGATCGCTTCGACGGCACCAGACTCCGCATCCGGCGTGATCGACATGAAGAATACAACGTTCTCAGTGCCCAGGGTGCAGGTGGACTCACCAGCAATGCAGCGCATGATGCGCAATCAGGCACGCGCGAACATGCTGCGCGACTACCGGGATCTCGTCGCGCAGCTAGGGCTTAACGACGAAGACGCGAACAAGTTCTACGACCTTGTATCCGAGAGGCAGAGCTTGAGAATCCACTCCGACCCGCTGGACGAGACCAATTCGAACGCCTTCACGCAGCGCAAGAAGGAGCAGGAGATTGCCTCGCTGATCGGCAACTCCGGAATGCAGGCGCTGAAGGAATATGAGCAATCCCTCGGCGCTCGCCTCGAGGTTGACCAGATGCGCGATGAGCTTAATGCTGCGGAGCTACCCATGAGTGATGCACAGCGCAAGCGATTGATCAAGGCAGCGCTCGAAGAACAGCAGCAGTTTCCACGGCTGACTTTTACTGCGGAAATGCCAGAGAAAGAAATACAGAAGCTGAGTCTTGCTTGGGAACGCGAGCACACCGAGCGAATTCTGGCCCAGGCGCGGCTGGTGCTGACCACGGACCAGTACCGGATCTATGAAGATGTACGGCAGTCGCAACTCGAGATGCAGGAGCAGGTCATGTTGCACCCCGGCGCAGAGATCGACTTCACGAACGGAGTAAAAATGGTTCCGGGCAGCAAGTTTGAAGGTATTGTGGAGTAATAGACTTCGGTCTTAAGGATAGTTGAAGCGGAGTCTGAACTTTTGCAAAAGGTCAGCCCGCCGAATCGAAGAACCCACCCCTATTATTATCCCGGCGGACAAATGTATCTGCTGTTGTTTTCGATTTTTGTCGGAGCGGGTTTCAAACCCGCCTGCTGGTGCCAAAACATAGAGTGTAGGCCGACTTGAAACTGGCCCCTACGCAAAACATCAGGTGTATTTTTCCGTCGGGTTAATAGTGAGGTGAACAGGATTTATTCATCTTCTCCTGTTCACCTCAGCACTGCCACATCAATAGGTAATCCAGAAGTTATCCAAGCCATCTGCACCGGGCACAGTGTAGGTTTTCTTACCAAGATCCCCATTGGTACAGTTCGACGAGGTAAATTCTTGAACAGTGACCTTGGTGCCATTTTTTGAACCAAGGAACGGCCCACTCCATTTGTTAGGAGTCATGTTATAGACACAAGCGGTGGCGCCATTTCCATTGCCGTTTGTGTACACAACGTAGGCGGAATAGGCGTTGGAGCGAGCCTTTATCATCAAGGTGTGGTACCCGTTGTAGGCATTGGCGATGCCATAGGTCGCAGCCAATGCAGTAAACGCGATCACCGTGCGACCGACCATGCGGAGAGATGAAGACATTAACATGATTATTACTCCTGAACTTCCTTTGAAAGTCTGGCACTCGAGCCTTTCGGCTCGAGCTTTCAACGCGAGCTAAAAACTTAGCCTTTCCCGCCCGGTTTTGATTTAGATGGCTTCACGGCTATTCCGCCGCTGACCTGCTTAACTTCTGCGCTACTCAGCACGCGCACCATGAGCGATTCATTTTTACTTTGGATGCTGGAATTCTTATCGGTTTTGTTATTCATGATAACCCCTCGTAATTAATTTTTAATCTCTAGAATCAGCAGCGCTTACCAAGAATCAAAGCAAGTGCTGTGACATCAGGCTAGCAAGATATCTTGATGCTTACTAGCGCTTCGTCAGAGAAGCTTTTGCGCATGATGTTTCCGCATTATGCGATTGTCGGCCTCCGCCATGCCGCTATCCTTCGAAAAAATAGTAAGTCGAGTGTTGCCATCGCGCGAATACACACGCCACAAGTGGCGACTATCTACTGCGCAAATACACTCTATTCAATATTTCGTATTGTTAAGGAGCGCACAGATAGATAAATACTTGGTGGGAAATAAGCTCAGCGAAAGCTAAGAGCTCGACAATAAAAATGGTTAATAAGAAATAAGTTCAGAGGGGAAATGTCAGCAACTAATACGCGCTACGCGGTCGATGAGTCGGCCGCGTTTCTCGATGTTGAAATGTCATCCGGTGCCGCATGCATTGCACCCGCCAGCATGGTGTGTGTCACGGTGTACAACGAGTCGTTGCCACATCTGACTAAAACACTGTCGTGCCTGATGCAATCGTTTCGACAGGCGCAGCGGCATTATATCGAGTCGGCGCGCGAGGTATGCATCGTCATCGTCATTGACGGTGTGGAAAAGGCGGACCCGCAGGTGCTTGGTTTTTTGCAGCAGGCTGGCTTGATCGATCTCGACATCGGTCAGCAGCAGGCCACGCGCTTCTTCTTCGGCAGGCTTGGTGCACAAACTCTTTCGCAATTGAATCCGGTGCAAACAAATTCGGCCGAAAATTCGGCCGGAGGCGACGATCTGCATCAGGTGGCATGCGTGGTGTGCATCAAGCGTTGTAATCGCGGCAAGCTGCATTCGCATGCATTATTTTTTGGCGACCTGTGTCCGCGTTTCAGTCCCAAGTACTGCTTCCAGATCGATGTTGGCACCACAGTGGCAGCCCCTGCAGTGGGCGCGATGCTGATGCATTTTGAAGCGAATGCGCAGGTTGGCGCGCTCGCGGCGAACATCGTTTCCGAGCCACCCGGGTTGGATGGCAGCGTCATTGAGGCTTGGCAGTTCATGGACTTTTCCCTCCAGGCTGCCGTGTTCTGGCCTGCGGAAGTACTCACCGGGCATCTGAGTGTGTTGCCGGGTCAATTCAGCGCCATTCGTTGGGTGGCGTTGAGCAGTCAGCACAAGCTGGCGCCGACAGTCGGCAAAGCAGCGTTGCAACTAAACGAGGCGCTCTCGAATAAACGGAGTCCGGTGGCGCGCTACTTACGTGGGCTGAGTACCTTGAGTGCCATGGAACGCATCATGTTCCTCGCCGAGGATCGTGTCATCGGCAATGAAATCATCCTGGCCGATAAGAAATGGACCTTGGAGTTCTGTGCAGGTGCGCGCGCCACCACCGATGCATGCGATGACATTGACGAATTGCTGCGGCAGCGTCGTCGTTGGAACAACAGCTCAACAGCATGCAAATTGTGGTTGTTCGGTCGCTGGTTTGCTTATCTGTCGCGTGTTGACCGCGACGCTACCGACAAGTTGCGCTTCTCGTCCGCCATGCTGTGGCAATTGGTGTTGGTTGCACAGCAGTTGTTGGCGCCGGCGTTTCTGATCTGCCTGGCAGTGTTGGTGACGCAGGCGGTGTCGTCATCGCTGACGCGCGGTGACCGTGTGTTGCCGACGCTGCTGTTGGGCGTCAGTGCAGTGGCAGGACTGTTGTCGTTGTCGAGGCAGCGCGGTTCGAGCGCGGCAGCCTGGCCATGGCGCGCGCGTTTG
>JANMSB010000489.1:0-5085 GCA_031388915.1 Pseudomonadota bacterium
TTGCGTTCGCGGTAACGCCAGCCCTGTTGGGCAAGGGTTTGTTGTATGCCTTGGCACTGTCCTTCTTCGGCGGCATCATGCCCGGCATACGTGCGGCGAAGTTGCCGATTACTACGGGGCTGCGCGAGCTGTAAGCATTAGGGAACCTCTGATTAATTGGGTACTTGTCATTTCGACCAACGGGAGAAATCTTGCATGTGTTTGATACTCAAAATATACAAACGAAGAAAGATTTCTCCCTGCGGTCGAAATGACAATTAATCAGAGGTTCCTTAGTGGCCAATAACAACTGAAATCAAACCGCATTTCTGATCCCCTCCCCCGCTAATGCAGGGGAAGGGACGTAGTGTTTACCATCATCAACCTCTGCCCCATCAGAATCCGTTGCCCCTCGCGAATACCATCACACAACGCCATCCCAGGTGGCGCGAAGACAATAATGGTCGAGCCATGTTGGAACCAGCCCATCTCCTGGCCCTTGTCGAAGTGAGCGTTGCAACGCATCAGATTCGGACCGCGATACTTCAAATGTAGCAACACATCGAGACAGTGCAAGCGAATGCTGGCCACCAGCACCGCCGCCACCGGCACCAGCGTCACCAACTGCCCCGCCGGTTCCAGCTTGGTTTGAATCACCGCGCGTTCGTTCTTACAAAACAATTTCTCGATGCGCTTGAGCGCAATCGGATTCACATTCCAGGTATCGCCCGAGATGTAATTCACCTGTTCAACGCGACAGGCATAGGGCGCATGAAAACGATGGTACATGCTGGAAGTCAGCCGCAGCGTCACGTAACTGCCGTCGCGATAGTGGTCAACCAATTGCGCATCGCCGAGGAGGTCCATCAAGGTGTAGGGAAACCCTTTGGCTTGCAACAACTCGGTGCCTTGGATACGCCCCGACGCACCGACTATGGCATCACAGGGACTGACTAACACCGCTGGGTCGCCATCAATCGGCCGCGCGCCTTCGCGCAATTCTCGCGTAAAGCAATCGTGCATGCTGGTGAAGCGCTGCTTCTTGGCCTCGCTGAGGTCGAGATCGGAAAACAATTTCCAAATACCAATCGACAGTTTACGCACCAGCGGCTGTTCGATCTTGCTGAACCAGCCAATAAAGCGCGTCAGCGTTTGCCGTGGAATGCGGTTGGTGAACAGGAAGTTCAAATCTTCCTGTTGCACGATTCTGGCAATGGCGGCGCGTACAGTCATAGTTCTGTCACAAAACTCGATTAGGGTCGGCGGCGATTCTCGTAGGGGCGGGTTTGCAACCCGCCTTCTTGATCACATGCACGGTCGGGCGGGTCATAGACCCGCCCCTACCAAGCAAAAATGCGCGTCGCTTGGATGCGCCAGAGATACCTTGTGAATCCAACCATTCCGCTTTATGCCGCTGGCGCCGTCGCGCTGGCAATCCTTACCAAGAAGATCGTCACGCGACTGCAACTGTCGCGCGCCAAACATCCGTCGCTGGCCGGACACTCGAAAATGTCGCGCCGCTTTGCTGCGTTGGTGCCGTTTTACGAATACACGGACGAGCGCTACTTCCGCGCAGACGATGCACCTGCGGAGGTTGGTGAACAACGCCGCACGGCGTTTATGCGTCTGGGCGCACTGTATGCCGAGCGCTACCGCAAGACCGCCACGCTGTCCAAACAAGTGACCAAGCAGATTTCCGATATGCAGTTCACTGCGCGTTACCGCGTCCCGTATCAATTCAACCGCCTGGCGCGCCGACACTTGCGCGGCGGTTCGTTCCTGCAAGCTTCCAGCGGCGTCATGGTTACTGACTTGGACGGCAATCAGTTCTATGACTTGACGGGTTCGTATGGCGTCAATGTATTTGGCTATGACTTCTACAAACAGTGCATCGAACGCGGCATTGAACAGGTGCGCGAACTGGGCCCAGTGCTGGGCGCTTATCACCCGTTGATCGCTTACAACGTGCAGCGGCTGTGCGCGATTTCCGGCATGGACGAAGTGTCGTTTCACATGTCCGGCACCGAGGCTGTGATGCAAGCCGTGCGCCTGGCGCGGTATCACACGCGCCGAACCCATGTGGTGCGCTTCTGCGGCGCGTATCACGGCTGGTGGGGCGATGTGCAACCGGGTGTGGGCAACCCCACTAACGAAAACAAAACCTACACATTGAATGACATGCACGAGAACAGCCTGCGGGTACTGCGCACGCGCAAGGACATCGCCTGCGTATTGGTGAACCCCTTGCAGGCGCTGCATCCCAACACGGGCGCGCCGGGTGACTCCACACTGGTGGACAGCTCGCGCAACGCCAGCTTCGATCGCGCGGCGTATACCCGTTGGCTGCAACAACTGCGCGAAGTGTGCAGCCAACGCGGCATCGTGTTGATCTTCGACGAAGTGTTCCTGGGCTTTCGCTTGGCAGCAGGCGGCGCGCAAGAATACTTTGGTGTGCGTGCCGACATGGTCACTTACGGCAAGACGCTGGGCGGCGGCCTGCCGATTGGCGCGGTGTGCGGCCGCAAGGACTTGATGAAACGTTATCGCGACAACCGACCCGCGGACATCTGCTTTGCACGTGGCACGTTTAACTCGCACCCCTATGTCATGGCCAGCACTTACGAATTCTTGAAGTCGCTGGACAGTGACGAGATCAAGGCGCTGTACCAACAACAAGACACGATTTGGGATGAACGCGCCACGCAACTCAACCAACGGCTGCAAGCCGCAGGCCTGCCGCTGCGTATACGTAACCTGTGTTCGGTGTGGACGGTGTGCTACACGCAGCCGTCGCGCTACAACTGGATGCTGCAATTTTATTTGCGCGCCGAAGGTCTGGCGCTGAGTTGGGTGGGCACCGGCCGATTTATCTTCAGCCTGAATTACACGGATAGCGACTTTGCCGCCGTAGCCGACCGCATCGTGCGCGCCGCGCAAACCATGCAACAGGACGGCTGGTGGTGGTCGGATGCTCATCTCACCAACAAGGCCATCAAGCGACGCATCTTCAAGGAAATGATTTCCGCGTGGTGGCGCGGTAGCCGTAAAGAACCCACGCCGCAGCTTGAGCCAGTCGCAGTGAATAAGTCCTCTTCGTAGCTCATGCTGTTCGGGCGTGATGAATCACGCCCCTACCTTGGGCCAGGAAGGACCTGAAGAGCTTGTCATTTCGAGCGAAGCGAGAAATCCTTCTTGAGTTCGTCCAATAAAAAACTCGCAAGTTTTCTCCCTCCGGTCGAAATGACAGAGCAGGACGCTACGCCTCTACCTCATGCTGCGCATGCATAGGATCAATCAACTCGCCACGCAGCAAGTACAGCGGCGCGCGGTGATACAGCTTCACGTCATGGAATGGGTCAGTCAGGATTTTGGTCAGCCACACCAAGCCGGTTTGAATATCCTTGATAAAGAACAAGTGAAAGGTGCGGAACAGCAAACCGCCCACGCCCACTGCCAACCACATCAAACCGACGTTTCGCATGAAACCTTCAGGACTGGCGTGCGGCTCCAACCAACCGAATGCACTGGATTCCCACAACAGCAGCACCGGCGATAGCGCCCAGATGGCCATCAACACCACTTTTCGGCGCAGGTTGTAGCCCACTTTGATGTCTTCCTTGTAGTCGTGCGTGGCACGATTGATATGGTCGTAGCCCTTGGGCTCGAAAAAGAAGTGCCCCGACTGGCGGCTGACCATGGCCACCAGCCATGCCAACAACGCCGCAGCGGCCGGATCGGTGAACAACAGCACATAGGAACCCAAAAAGCTGCACGCGCTGATCAAGTGCAGGGTTTGGTTAATGCGGCTGTGATGGTAGTAACGGTGATCGTCCCAACGCTGCACGCGCAGCGACTGCATAAACTCTTGCATCGTTGTCTCTGTGGCTTGCCGTTTAACCGGCTTATCGACTAGAGATACAACAGTTTCGTGACGGAAAAATTACAGACGCGTACCGATTTGGATTGGTGCTGTCGAACCAGACGAATCGGGAGGCGGCGCGGGGCCTCCCGATACACATCAACACCGGTCTTGCATCATCACAGACTGGCTTGTTGCTGCGCATTCAGGGCGCGCAACCAGTCGCCGGCTTGCTTACGCGTTTCGTCGAACGTAATCGCTTTTTGAAGGGCAGCAATAGCGCCGATGTTGTCCTTCATACCGTATTGCGCCACTGCGATGCGCATCCAGGCGTCGCCGGGGCGCTTTAAACTACCTTTCGACAACGCTTTCTCCAACATTTCTTTGGACTCTTTCCAGCGTTCGTTGTCGCCATACATGGCGCCTAGCTTGTAGTAGTAATCGCCCTTATCGGACATGCCCGCCAGTTTCTTCAGCGTCGATTCGGCTTTATCAGCTTCGCGCGCATTGATCCAGGCATCGGACATCGACCCCAAGTTAGCCTCATCCGCAGGAAGGCGCTTTTGTGCGATAGCCTCTTCCAGCAATGAACCTGCCTTATACGGCGACTCTATCATCATGTACACGTTGTACAGATTCTTAACTTCAGTGGGTGTCTTCAAAAACCCTTGCTTCTCGGCGAGCGACAACACCGCCAACGATTCTGCATCATTCTTCATCTCGTAGAACACGCCCGACAACTGTTTCCAGTACTCCGATTTCTCGGGAACCTTACCAATCAACAACACCAGGGCTTCCGCACAACCTTTAAAATCCTTCATTTCATAGGCAATCGCCAGCTTCATTTGCAGCCACAGCTCCTTGGTCTCCTTGCTCTTGGAGATGGCCAGATCGATTTGCGGCAATGCTTCGCTGTAGCGTTTCTTTTCAGTCAGAGCATTAGCGAGAAAGATATGAGCGTCGGCTGAGATGGTACCGCACGTTTCGCTAATGTAAGACTGCAGTGCTTTGATGCCCTCGTCGTATTGATTGGTGACGATGTACAGCTGACCAAGGTTGTACTGAATCTGCTCCCGTTGCGTGCGCGGCAACGACGGGGTAGCGATAGACTTGGCAAAAAACTTTGTCGCGCTTGGGTAGTCGTTCTTCGAGCTATACGCAATGGCCAGATTGTAGTTGATCATGGCCTTTTCGTAGTCGGAACCCTTGTCGGCAAGCTTGGTGAGCTTGTCGATTGCTTCACCAAC
>JANMSB010000503.1:0-5847 GCA_031388915.1 Pseudomonadota bacterium
AACTCGGCAAGGCCTTCGCCATGCGATACCGCAATCGGCAGTCGCGAACCCTGCATGTCGGCAAACAACAATGACGGCGAGCGCAGTACTTCCACCATGCTGAAGCGCGCTTCAAATTGTTCCGAACGATTACGCACGAAACGTGGCCAATACTCCGTACCGGGAATGATGGATTTAAGCGCCGCCAACATCTGGCAGCCATTGCATACGCCCAGCGTGAAGGTGTCAGGACGCGCAAAGAACGCCGAGAACATCTCGCGCGTAGCACTGTGAAACAAAATCGACTTGGCCCAGCCCTCACCGGCGCCGAGCACATCGCCATAAGAGAAACCGCCGCAAGCCACCAGACCTTTGAACTCCTGCAAACCACGACGCCCGCTGAGCAAGTCGGTCATGTGTACGTCCACGGCGGTGAAGCCGGCGCGCGCAAAAACCGCCGCCATTTCCGCCTGACTGTTCACGCCCTGCTCGCGCAGAATCGCTATACGTGGTTTGACGCCAGTGGCGATGTACGGCGCAGCGATGTCTTCATCGGCGTTGTAAGTAAGCTTGACGGACAAGCCCGGATCATTGGCATCCAGCACCGATTCAAATTGTTCGCGCGCGCAGTCCGGATTGTCACGCAACGCCTGCATGCGATAGCTGGTCTCGGACCAGGCACGATGCAAGTCAGTGCACGTTTCGTTGAGTGCGCTCAAACCATTCACTCTAATGCTGATGCGCCCTGCGGTGTTCACTGTACCGATGTTCTGCACGGCCTTGGCGCCCACAGCAGAAAATGCCTGTTTTACCGCATCCACGGCGGCAGCGCGCACTTGAATCACCGCACCCAGTTCTTCATTGAACAACGCTGCGGCAACGTTGGCCGATGACGGCAGATTTACATCGATGCCGCAGTGGCCAGCGAAGGCCATTTCCACCAGCGTCGTAAACAACCCACCATCGGAACGATCGTGATAAGCCAGCACTTGGTCGGCGCGCTTTAGTTGCGTCATCGCCGCAAAAAATGTAGCCAAGGTCGTCGGTTCACAATCAGGCGCACCATTGCCAATCTGGCCATACACCTGCGCCAAACACGAACCGCCCAAGCGCTGCTTGCCTTGAGCCAGATCAATCAATAACAACGCAGTGTCGCCCGCATCGGTACGCAATTGCGGCGTCAACGTGCGGCGCACATCGCGCACCGGTGCGAAGGCCGAAATGATGAGTGACAGCGGCGCCACCATCCTGTGTTGCTGGCCATCTTTGCTCCAGGCCGTCTTCATCGACAATGAATCCTTGCCTACTGGAATGGTAATGCCCAGCGCCGGACAAAACTCTTCACCCACCGCCTTTACCGCCGCATACAAGTCAGCATCTTCACCGGGTTCGCCACATGCTGCCATCCAGTTGGCGGACAGACGCACTTGATCTAATGCATCGATATCCGCAGCAACAATGTTGGTAATCGCTTCGGCCACCGACATACGCGCCGCAGCAGCGGCATCCAGCAACGCCAGCGGCGTACGCTCGCCCATGGACATCGCTTCGCCGGTAATGTTTTGGTAATCGCTTAACGTCACCGCCACATCGCTAACCGGCACCTGCCATGGCCCGACGAACTGATCGCGACTAATCAAGCCGGTGACGGTGCGATCACCGATGGTGATGAGAAAACTCTTGTCGGCAATGGTGGGCAACTTGAGCAAACGATACGCGGCCTCGCGCACATCCAATTGCTGCGTATTGAAATCATCGCTCGCACCCGGCAAGGGTTTGACATCACGGGTCATGCGCGGCGGCTTACCGAGAATCACCTCCAGCGGCACATCAACCGGCTTGTTGCCAAACTGCGGATCGGCCACCTGCAACAAGGCATCGTCGGTCAGCTCGCCGACGATGGCGAACTCGCAACGCTCACGCTCGCATAGCGCGGTGAATTCCGCGACGCGATCCGCTGCAATGATCAACACATAGCGTTCCTGCGCTTCGTTGCACCAAATTTCCAGCGGCGACATGCCTGGCTCGTCGGAGGGCACGCTGCGTAAATCAATGCGGCCACCGCGGTGACTGTGCGCAATCGATTCGGGAATGGCATTCGACAAACCACCGGCGCCGACGTCATGCACCAACAGAATAGGATTGTGATCACCCATGGCCCAGCAACGATCGATCACTTCCTGCGCACGTCGCTGCATTTCCGGATTGCCGCGTTGCACCGACGCAAAGTCGAGATCTTCAGCACTGGCGCCGCTGCCCACTGATGAAGCTGCACCACCGCCGAGACCAATCAACATCGCCGGACCACCCAACACGACGATCTTGCCGTTCGGTGGTACCTCAGGTTTATCAACATGTGGGCGACGAATATTGCCCAGGCCACCGGCAATCATGATGGGCTTGTGATAACCGCGCAGCGCCGCTCTACCCTGCGGGTTGCTCAACGCCAATTCAAAGCTGCGGAAGTAACCCAGAATGTTGGGACGGCCAAATTCGTTGTTGAATGCCGCCGCTCCGAGCGGACCATCAATCATGATTTGCAACGCCGAAGCAATACGCTCGGGCTTGCCCACACTGGTTTCCCAAGGCTGTTCAAAACCGGGAATGCGCAAATTCGAAACCGAAAACCCCGACAAACCTGCTTTAGGTTTGCTGCCCACACCAGTGGCGCCCTCATCGCGAATCTCACCACCCGAACCGGTGGAGGCCCCGGCGAACGGCGAAATCGCCGTGGGGTGATTGTGTGTTTCCACCTTCATCAAAATGTCGATGGGCTCGGCGTGTGCCGTGTATTCCTGCGTCACCGGCGAAGGAAACCACCGTTGCCCTGACCAGCCCTCCATCACTGCTGCGTTATCTTTGTAAGCCGACAACACGCCCTGGGGATTGTGCTGATAGGTGTTGCGGATCATGGCAAACAGCGACTTCGGCTGCTTCTCGCCATTGATGACCCAATCGGCGTTAAAGATTTTGTGGCGACAGTGCTCGGAATTGGCCTGCGCGAACATCATCAATTCCACATCGGTGGGATTGCGCTGCAAGCGCGTGAAGCTCTCCACCAAGTAATCGATCTCGTCTTCCGACAGCGCCAAGCCCATGGCTTGATTGGCCTTGGCCAACGCGGCACGTCCACCCTGCAACACATCGACACTCGCCAATGGCTTAGGTGCATCGTGACGAAACAACTGCGCCGCAGCCGCCAACTCGTAAACCACCGACTCGGTCATACGATCATGCAGCAAGGCAGCAATTTGTTGCAGTTGCGTGGCGCTCAATACGGCCGCCGCTCGCACCCGATAAGCAATGCCGCGCTCAACGCGATGAATGGATTTCAGCCCGCAGACATGGGCAATATCGGTGGCCTTGCTAGCCCAGGGCGAAATGGTGCCCAGACGCGGCAACACCAAAATCAACTGGCCACTCTGACTATCGCTTTGACTAAAACCCTGTTCCTCGCGCGGCCCGTAAGTCAGTAGCGAGTTCAGCACCTGTTGTTCGGCGGCGCTCAGCTCGGTGGTCAAGTCCGCAAAGTGCATGTAGCGGGAGCTGACATCCTGCACTTGAGGAGCGACACCCTGGATGGAACTAATCAGCTTACGGAGACGGAAATCGGACAGCGCGGACGAACCGGGTATTAGCAGCATGGTGGCTCGGAACTTCGGGGGCAAATGCCCAACTTTCGAGGGAGGCGCATGATACCGGAAAGCCCCTCGCCCGCCCCAGTTGATCGCTGGTCTTAGCGATCATTACTTGCGCGGTCCGGGCTCGCCGCCCGGGGTGTAAATAGGCATGGGGAACTGGGACACATTGGCGCCGTCAGTGCTGCTGATCTTGCTGATGCCCTGTTTGCGCACCTCGTCGATACGCACAATGGAATGCATGGGCAGGTAGGTGCGCTTGACCCCTTCAAACTCCATTTTGACTCGCTCCTCGGACGGGTCGACCACCACCGAACTTTTCTCGCCGAACACCAGTTCCTCGACTTCCACGAAACCCCACAGGGTGCCGTGGCTGACTTTCTTGGCGTAGATCTCGTAAACCTTGCCCTGATTGGCAAAAACGACTTTGAAAATGTGACTGGCTGCCATATGGAGAGGGTACGTGGTTGTTACGCTAAACGCACATATTATCAGGCCGGTGGCAGGCGCCAGCTTTGGGTGCATGACCACTGCGACAGGATTGTCGCCAGCACCAGCAGGCCCTTCGGCAATTCTTTCGTATCTTGTAGCGGGTGGGTGGCAAACAGCACCACGGGAAGACGCATGGCACTGAAATTCAGAGTGATTTCCGAGCACTACCAGCAACTGGGCAAGCAAAGCTCCCGGATGTTTGGGGTGACCGGTGGGCGCATCGGTCGCTCCGCCGACAACGACTGGATCCTGCCGGACCCAGAGCGCTACCTGTCCAGCCATCACGCCGAAGTTCGGTTTGATGCCGGTCGTTGGTTGCTGGAAGACATCAGCACCAATGGCATCTTCGTCAATGGCGCAGACATCCCACAATCGCAACAAGGGCCTCGCGAATTGCGCGACGGCGACCGCCTACGCATGGGCGACTACGAAATTCTGGTTAGCATCGACGACCGCATGGACTTTCCGCCCGAAGCCAGCGGCCAAGTACCACAGGTGCGGATCGCCGCCACTGCCAAATCCAAAAGCAAGTCCCGCGCCACGCAACGCGCCGAACTGGACGAGCTCAACATTGAGATCGACATCAACGAACTGCTCTCCGGCGGCGCCGCTGCGTCGGATACCGACAGCTCGGGCATGTTTGAAATCGGCAATGCCTATGGCATGGGTGTGTCGCACACCAGCACCGCGCCGCGTACCGTCTCGCCGATCGGTGGCAATGCCGCCGAACAGTACGAAGACATTCCCCTCACCATCCCGCCGGTGGTGTCGCGCGAAGCCGGCATTGATTGGCACCTTAAGACACGCCGCATCGAACCCAAGCCCATCGAACGACCCCGTGTCGATGGCCATGCCGAATTGAGCGCCGGCCTCGAAGCCTTCTGCCGTGGCGCCGGCGTCGACCCCGCTTCCATCGGCAGCGATGCCCAGGTCACCATGCTCACCTTGGCCGGACAAATGGTGCGTGAAGTCGTGTTGGGCATGATGGAAGCCCTCAAGGCGCGCGGCGAAATCAAGTCGCGCCTGGAAATCAGCAACGCGCCCATGCAAGCCTCGGACAACAACCCGCTCAAAGTCGCCATCAGCGTCGACGATGCACTGCGCAAACTATTGGACACCCAGAACAGCCGCTACCTAGGCCCGGTGGATGCGCTACGCGATGGTTTCAACGACTTGCGCTGTCATCAACAAGCCCTAATCGCGGCCATGCATGCCGCGATGAACGGCGCCATGAACCGCGTCGATCCAGGCGAACTGCAAGAACGTTTCGATCGCAGCTTGAATCGCGGCACCTTGATGGGCGCCGCCAACAAACTCAAGTACTGGGACATGTACGCCGAGTTCTTCCAAGTATTAAACCAGCGTAACGGCGATGGTCTACCGATTAGCTTTGCCGAAGAGTTTGCGCAAGCCTATACCGAGAAGCTGGTGGCGTTTAAGAATACCCGCAAGAAATAGCACTGCGAACAGATGGTTGATGCAATAAAGCCCGTTCCATGTAAATGGAACGGGCTTTTGTTTAAGGGCTTCCGAAGCATTGTTGCTGCGCACGTATACAACTAAGTGCTTCTAAAAAATGAGCGTGGCACAAACTCAGCAATGTATGAAGTAGGAAACGTTTTCCGGGAGCGTGTGAGGCAGGAAGCCGAACTCGGAGCCTCCAGGGATGGATTCACGGCGTTCCCGGAAAACGTTTCCTACTTCATACATTGCGGACACTAGCGCACGATGGCTCACA
>JANMSB010000518.1:0-7243 GCA_031388915.1 Pseudomonadota bacterium
ACCGCGCCCGCACGGTGGGTGGCACCATCAATTTCGAAACGCTGAAGCATGGCACCCGCATCGCGCTGTCCTGTCCCTTGCAACTGCTGCGCAAGCAGCGCAACAAAGCGGAAACGGCGGCAGTGAAGCGCTGACCGCGCCATCCGACCGCTGGGCTAGCCGACCAACACCTTCGAGACCTGATTGTGACCGGCCGACCAGGCATGAATAAAGCCTTCCAGCTCCACTGCCGTCACTGGCTTGCTGATATGGTCGCCTTGCAATTGATCGCAACCCAGACGTTCTAGACGCTCGAACGCGATGTGGGTTTCCACGCCTTCGGCGCATACGCTCAAGGAGAGTTTATGGCCGAGGTCCACCAATGCTGACACTACCGTGCGCGCTTGTTGCGAATCGCTCATTTCGGCGATCAGCGTCCGGTCGATCTTGATGCTGCTATAGGGCATTTTGTACAACTGGGTCACCGAGGAAGTGCCGACGCCAAAGTCATCCAGCGCCAGCTCCACACCACGGACACGCAGACGCGCAAAGCTGTCCATGACCAATTCCTGATCGCCCACCGACGCGGCCTCAGTCACTTCAAAACACAGATACGCCGGCGGCACGCCATACTCGCGCAATACCTGCGTGAGACGATCCGGAAAATTCAAATCGGCCACGGTACGCGCCGCCAAATTCACGGCGAGGCCGATATGCAGACCGCAGGAATGCCAATGCCCCACCTGGCGCAGCGATTCGGTCAACACGAAGTCGGTCAACTCCGTCATGAGATTCTCGCGCTCCACCATCGGCAGGAACTGCGCCGGCGATAGCAAGCCGCGCTGCGGGTGCTGCCAGCGCACCAAGGCCTCCACTGCGCCCACCGACCAACCGTGTTCGACACGATGCAAGATCGGCTGGTAGTGCAACACAAATTCGTATTCGTTGATGGCGCGGCGGAATTCCTCGCCGGTTAGCGGCGTCCGCTCGCCGTTGTGCTTCAGCAGATAAGTTTCCAATTCGTGCATTCGGACCGGCTTTTGCAACGCGTCCAGCATGCTCAGCCCCAGCGACAAGCCAAATTGTCGCGCCGTCCCCAATACCTTGTTGTCCATACCGCTCAGCAACAAGATATCGGCCTTGGAGTAAGCGGCGGCCAAATGCCGCAAGCCCTCAACACCATCCATGTCATCCATCTGCAAATCGAGAATGACTATCGATGGCGGCGACTGCGCCACGGCCTGACGAAACGCACTACTTGAGTCGGCCGTGACCACCGCAAAGCCGCTGCGCTTACCGATTTCGGCAATCAGCGCCAACAGTTCCGGGTCGTCATCGACGACCAACAGCACATTGCGAGCAGACAGGGACACGGCAACCTCAGGGGGAACTTGACTACCTACCAGTAGATCGGAAAATGACGCTTAAACTTTAGCTGCTCAGCCAGTATAGAACTGTGAACAAGCGCACTCTGAGCGCTACCCACCCCCTGTTAACGAGCCGCCAATTCCTGCAATAAAGCCGGCGCCGGATAAATGACGCGCAACGCCTCCAAAATTGCCGCCGGATGTACTGCTACGGCGCGATTCAGGCGCGCGTCATACCAAAACCCCCCACCCAGCGAATGAATATTGCCATCGAAGATCAAGCCGACTATTTCCGCATGGCGGTTGATCACCGGGCTGCCGGAATTGCCGCCGATAATGTCGTTGGTGGTAACGAAATTAAGGCGTTTACTGGAATCCAAACGCGACTGCGCGGTTAACCAACTATTCGGCAGGGCAAATGGATCGGCCCCAGTATGGCGCGCAAAGGCCCCGTTCATATCCGTAAAAGCAGCAATTTCGCGCTCACCTTCGCGCCAGCCGCGCACTTCGCCATACGACAAACGCAGGGTAAAAGTGGCATCGGGCGCGACGCTGGCGCCCAACTGCTTGAAGCGCGCCTGGGCAATGGCTTGCCCGGCGCGTTCGGTAACGGCCTCGATTTCGTTGTCGTACCGCTTGCGCAGTGCGCGCGCCGGGCCATCCACGGCACGCGCCAATTGAATAAAGGGATCATTGCTTTGCGCCAGCGCAGTCGCATCGGTCCATAGCCGCTTGCGCAATGCCGCCTCGCCCAGTTGTGTGGTTTGCACCCAGCGCGCCGCCAGTTGCTGTGCCGATTCCTTGCCCAACACTTGGCGCACCAACGGATAATCAGCGCCTAACCATTCACGCAGCTTGGTCAGCGACCAAGATAACTTCAATTGCTCGAACTCAGGATAAATCGGCGCAGCACTGAATAACGCCTGCTCGATGCCCGGCAAATTGGCTTGTGTGAATTCCGGTAAACGCTCGCCATCCGGCTTAGCACGTTCCTCAGCACCGCGCACCAGCGTGCGTGCGAACCCGAAATACTTGCTCAAGAAGCCGCGCCCCGATTCGATGAAATAAAACTCGTTGCCAATGTTGCGATACACCGCTTCGGCGGCGGCGATGTCCTGCCACGCACTACGGGCATCGGCTAATTCGGGATGTGCTGCGACATACTGCTGCAACTGCGCTTCCGCTTGCTGCTTGTTACGGATGAGCGCGGCATCTTGCAACGCAGCTAACGCGCCGCGACGAGCCTTCAAGGTGTTTTCGATGCTGAACAAATCGCTGGCGGCAATGCGCGCAGGTTCCGCCCCCAGCTTTTGGTACTGCGTCAACATGCCGCGCAGCTCCGAATACAACAGCAGATCGCGCTGATAACGCATGTCGCGCAGTGTGTCGAGTTGCGCTACGGTCAACTCGCGCTGCGTCGATCCCGGATGTCCGGTAACAAAAGTCAGCTCGCCATCTTCAGCGCCGGCCGCCTTGAATCGAAAGTAATCTTTAATCGGTGCCGGCTTACCATTTTCATAAGCGCGCAAAAACGTCACATCCAAGTCGTAACGCGGAAAGTTGAAATTGTCCGGGTCGCCGCCAAAAAATGCCGCCGCCTGTTCCGGAGCCCATACCAAGCGCACGTCTTGAAAACGATGATAACGATAGAGGTGATACGCGCCGCCGTGATACAGCTCGACCAGATCACAGCGTCTGATGGCCTGCTGTTTGCCGATGCACGTTGACGTCAATGTTGCCGTGGCGGCATTCAACGCCTGCTTGAAGGCCTCGCCGGTCAAGCGTCCGGTGGCGGCCTTGATGGTGGCCGTGACATCGGTGATCTGTTCCAGTCGATTCAACTCGAGCTCGGGACATTTGAGTTCCTGGTCGCGGCTGTTGGCCAGAAATCCATCTCGAATATAGTCCTTGCCCGCCGATGACAAGCCTTCAATACAACGCACGCTGCAATGATGATTGGTCATGACCAATCCGGATGCCGAGACGAACGAACCGGAACAACCCTGCGCCAACCGCACCGAAGAACGCATGACCTTGTTGACCCACTCCTGCGTGGGCGTAAAACCGTAGTTGGCTTGTAGTTGCTTGACCGGCAAATTATCCAACGTCCACATGCCTTCGGCGGCGCCGGCCGTGCCGATGACCAATGCACCGACAACAAAGGACATTACTCTCATCAATGAACGCATAGCTATTCCTCAAGATTGTTTGTGCTTCGAACTCACGCGCGCCGCCACGTGGCAATCACTGGCAACTGTACTGCGAATAATTTCCGCTAAACGCAGAATACCGGGGCCGGCCGCATCGCGATCGGCATAAATAAGATACAGCGTGCCCATGCGCACACTGCCTTCGCGTAAGTTCAGCGGCTGTAACACACCGGCAGATAATTCCTCGCGAATTTTCTCTTCCGGAAACCATGCAAAGCCGTAACCGCGCCGCACCGCTTCGATGGATGTGCTCATGTTACTCACCGTCCAACGCTGCGTTGCTTCCAATGTGAGCGCATTACCGCGGCGATGCACGCCGCTATCGCGCACCACCAGTTGCCGATGTGCACGCAGATCGCGCTGAGTAAGCAGGCGCTTTAGTTGGTGCAGGGCATGTTCGGGCGCCGCCACTGCCACCATGCGCACCGCCATTAGCACGTCGCCGAGATAGCCTTGCGGTATCAGGCTTGAAATCGCCAATTCCGCCTTGCCTTCGGTCAACGCTTCGCAGGTGCCGCTCAACACCGACTCAATCAACTCGATGCGTGTATGCGGACTGTCATTACCGAACTGCGCCAAACAGTTGAGCAGCACATGAGTAGGAAACAGCGGCTCAACCGCCAACCCAATCTCAGCCTCCCACCCAGCCGACAACTTGTGCGCGGCGCGTTCCAGGCCACTGGCCTCTTCCAACAGCGCCCTAGCACGACGGTAAAGCAGTTGTCCCGTGGGCGTCAGCACGGCTTTGCGGCCTTGAATCTCAAACACGGTGATGTCCAGCACCGATTCCAATTTCTTCACTGCATAGGTAATCGACGACTGACTTTTATGTAGCTGCTCGGCCGCCTGCGCGTAGCCACCCGCCTCTACCACTGCCAATAACGCCCGCCATTGTTCTATGGAGATGCGCGGATAGCCGGGCAAGAAGATGGCCGCAGGGGCTTGTTTGGGGACCTTCATGATCGCTTCGATGATCTATGGATTAGATAGGTAGTCGCCAAATATTGAGCTTTTTTATTTGCTCAGTAAATTGTTTCATAGTGGCAACCTTCAGCCACCCAGGACGCCCATCATGACTACCCGCAGCGTCAATCAAATCATTGCCAGCATGGACACCTCCGATGGTGCAGGCGTGAAACTCATGCGCAGCCTGGGCCAACGGCAACATTCGCGTCTGGATCCATTCCTGATGCTGGATGAATTCGGCAGCTTCGACGCCAACGATTACATCGCCGGCTTCCCGCCGCATCCGCATCGCGGCTTCGAGACTGTCACCTACATGCTGGAGGGCCACATGCTGCATGAGGATCACCTGGGCAACAAAGGTCACCTACGCAGCGGCGATGTGCAGTGGATGACTGCCGCGCACGGCATCATTCATTCGGAAATGCCGCAGCAACAGTCAGGCCGTATGCATGGCTTTCAGTTGTGGATCAACCTGCCGGCACGCGAAAAGATGAAGCCCGCCAGTTATCGCGATATTCCGGCGGCGAAGATTCCAACGGTGTCGCTGAGTAATGGCGCTACGGTGAAAGTGATTGCTGGCGATTTCGCGGATGGCGAGCAACGCGTGGCCGGACCAGTGCAAGGTCTGGCAACGCAGGTGCTGTACATCGATGTGAAGTTGCCGCAAGGAAAACGCTTCGTGCAACAAATACCCGCCACGCATAACGCGCTGATTTATCTGTTTGAAGGTGAGATTAGTATTGGTGAAGGCAACGCGACTAACGTCAGTGGTCATGGCGCCGCAGTGCTCAATGCTGGCGACAGCGTAGTCGTCACTGCGAGCAGCGATGCGCGCTTTCTATTACTGGCCGCGCAACCGTTGAATGAACCCGTCGTGCAATACGGTCCGTTTGTCATGAACACGCGCGAGGAGATTGAACAGGCGATTCGCGATTATCAAAGCGGCACGCTGGTGCAGGCGAAAGCGCGGGCGTTCAATGAATAGGCGCGAGCCATGACAGAAATTTATGCGCCGAGCGTTTACTTGGGCGCAGCACAGGGTTACAAATGCCATTCATCAGTAACACCAGGAGACTGCCATGGCCAAGTACATTGATGGGTTTGTTTTACCGGTGCCCAAGAAGAACTTGCCTGCTTACATACGCATGGCGCGCAAAGCGGGCAAGATCTGGCGTGAACATGGCGCACTGTCCTACCTGGAAAGCGTGGCCGACGACGTCAAGCCCGGCAAGCTCACTTCCTTTCCACAGAGCGTCAAACTCAAGCCCGGCGAAGTCGTAGTGTTATCGTGGATTGTTTATAAGTCGCGCGCGCACCGCGATCGGATCAACAAGAAGGTGATGAGCGATCCGCGTCTTGCCAGCATGATGGACCCGAAAGCCATGCCCTTCGATGGCAAGCGCATGTTCTATGGTGGGTTCAAGTCGGTAGTGGAACTCTGATGAACCTTCGAAGAGAACCGCGCGGGCTATTTGCAAATAGCCGATTACCAAAACAGCCTGTCAGGACGAACAAGGGCGCAGTGACTTAATCGAATTAACTAACGGGCGCGCCGTCTTTCGGCGCGTCCATGTTGAGTAATTCGTTAGGTTTCACACTTTCTCCCATGTCTCTTGAGTTGTGAACGAATACGTAACGTCGGCACGCCCGGAAGCTATTGCCGGCTGAAACTTATACTTCATGAAACGCCCTGTTCTCGGCCAATGTGCGGCGAAGCTTAGTGTGTGGCTTTCCAACGAGAACGACACTCCGTGAATTTCGGCGTGTTCTCCGTCACTCGTATCGATACCCGTTACAGTAAAATTTCCGTCATCAGCGCTAACTGTGAATTGAATGTCTGAGAATCCATCACAGCATTTCCATTTGCCAAGCAGGGGGTTCTTACTCTTAATGTCTACAATGTGTGCCATGCAATATGAACCCTAACGCAAAGGTAACCGGACAGCCGGAGGGAGCAAGACATCGCCGGGCCGTCGGATCGCAGGTATTTTGCTGAACCATTCACGCTGCGGGTTAGACATGCTGCGCCTCGTGCTCGATATACGGACGCAGCTCGGAGCGCAGCGCCTTGTCTGTCACCAGATCTACCGGTCGGCCGAGCAAGTCTTCGAGAAAGAACTGAACGCCGAAGTAGCGATCAGAAGTTGCCGGTCCGTCGAACGAAACCAGTATGTCGATATCACTATCGGCGCGCGCCGTGTCGCGCGCGGCGGAGCCAAACAGCGCCAGACGAGTCACACCAAACCGCCGGGCAAGCTCCGGTTTGCTGTCAGCCAACAACTGCAATGTTTGTGCGCAACTCAGGGCGACCATGGGTATCAATCTCTATGCTCGGGCGATCCCATTAAAACCAGTCGGCAAGCAGTAAGCAAGGCATGCTCCGGAAATGACGTCCCCCACCTTGGGAAAACTGGGCCGCGCAGTGCTGCCCGGGATCACCCCAACTTTCGCTGTAACTCCTGTTCATCCAACTCGCGCTCCCATTTCGACACCACCACCGTGGCTACGCCGTTGCCGATCAAGTTGGTGAGCGCACGCGCTTCGGACATGAAACGATCGATACCGAGAATCAAGGCCAAACCCGCCACCGGGATGGTGGGCACGGCGCTGAGCGTCGCTGCCAAGGTGATGAAACCACTGCCGGTAACACCGGCTGCGCCTTTTGAGGTCAGCATCAATACCGCCAGAATGGTCAACTGCTGCATCAGCGACAGCTCGGTG
>JANMSB010000004.1:0-12480 GCA_031388915.1 Pseudomonadota bacterium
GCAGTCGGATATGACGCAAGCAGCTGCCGCCAAAGTGTTGGGGGTGACTCAAGCCAGGGTATCGGACATCAAGCGTGGTGCTATCAGTCGCTTCAGTCTCGATTTGCTGGTGCGGCTTGCCGCCAGAGCCGGGCTGCGTCCTAAGCTCAAACTTGCGGCTTGAATGAATCTACAGTCAGTGGCCTCGTCGAGTTGATAGAAGCCCCGTGTCTTATTGATAACGAGTAGTTCAATATTCGAGAGGACCGAGGAAATCATGCAAAGCTGTGCAAACTAAATCCGTCAAGGCGCTTCTTATCAAGACCTTCTAACCCGGTGCCCGGCACTGCTAAGGTACGCGCATTTCGTTTGCGAAGGCGGCATAGGCATTTTAACTTTTTGGATGCTCTTAGTGAAAAGAGGTATTTCTTCAATGCCTTTACGGCCCAAGCGATAATCAGGCATGCCGAACTCTATTTCATTTTTCCCATGGATCCGTATCGACAGGGAGCTTTCCATCGGAAGTACAAGGCTGCTGCCGTATGCGCGTGGGAAGTTGCCTGGCGACCGACAGAGCGTTTCGCAGAAGGAAATTGATGCGATCATCGCAGCATATTCCGAGCGCAAGGATCGACCGATTGAATTCGCCACGCTACTCGAACTTGATGATTGGAACCTTGGCTCTGATGCTAGTGACAGGCTCGGCGATCTATTCAAAGGTCGTGACCTAGTTGCTTTTGCCGCTCTGACAGAGCGACGACTCTTTCGCGGCCACTTCGATTATTGCAACACGCACAACTATGTGTTGATCATACAGAACTACGATCCCAATAATCTCGGTAGGTTTTCCTTTACGGTTCGAAGACGAGATGGATACGCCCAGCATTTTTGGGGAACGGCTGATTTTGCGTTCTATCGGCCTCACCATGTCAGTGGAAACGCTCGCGCACAGATTGACGAGTCGCTGCTTTTGGCGCTTCAGGCCGCAGACAAAGTTGGCCGACTACCCCACGATGCAATCATTGAGTTTAACGCGGCAAACACGGATTCACCGGACACTCCACTCCATACCGAAATGGTGATGACAAAGTCTGCATTAGAGTTTCTGTTTGAAATCGGCAGCAATGTAAATGACTTTGCGCGAGAAGTTTGCGCCGCAATTCCGCAATGGGAGGTGAATTCTGAGATTGCAGGTCCGCTGTCGCAGACCTGGCTTGAAATTAGGAAGAAATCACCGCGATTACTCGACGCCTGGGCACGTGAATTCTGCGATATGCGCGGATCATCAGCGCACGGCAAAGAACGCGGGGGGACTCGATTTGTGTGGTCAACTGAGGCGCACCTGTCGTTTGCCGGCATTCTATTTCCACTCTTGGTCAAGCTTCGGCTAGCTCGGGAAGGGTTTTTACAAATGAACGAGAAAGATGAAGCTGAAAGTCAGATGATCGAAGCCTATCTGACTCACGATCCCATGGCACCGCTGCTTGATGACGGATCAAGGCGCGAGCATCCTTGGGAACTCGTGTACAGCTCCGGCGTTCGCCGCGAAGTCATGCGGCGGGAAATGGAGCGAGAGATGCGGAAGCTCGACTGGAGCCAAATCAAGGATTGAGGTTACGCCGCAAAGTGAGTTGGCGCCGGGCCGGCTGATCGTAGGTATTGAGTGCCTACAGTTATCCAATTATACAATCTCTTAAATTTCTCTCGCTGGCCTTTAGTATGGATACTTCTTTCTGGATTGAGCGCTGAAATAGAAGGCAGATCGGCTTTCACCAGCAGCATACTAATACGTACCTATTAACACATTGGACTCAGCTCGGTGTCGCGCCGAACAGCACGGTGTTCGTGCCACTGTGCGGCAAGACCCTCGATATGCAGTGGTTGCGAGAGCGGGGGCACGCAGTCGTCGGAATGGAGGTGTCGAGAACTGCGGTCAGCGAATTCTTTAGCGAACAGCAGATTGAGCCGCGGGTGATTCAGGGCGCACGATTCGAGTTGTGGGAGTCTCCAGGTTATCGACTGATCTGTGGCGACTTCTTTGCGCTCGAAGCGGACGGTTCCCGCAGAGCGATTACGTGCAACGCTTATCGCAACACGGCCGACCATTGAGCGGCTGCACCAGGCGATTGGTGTGGTGATGCAGGGTGTCAGTGATTTTCTACTGTTCATCAGAGCTTCAGTCTGACAGCGATGCCTAAGAAGTCCGACTAAAGTCGGACCCACAGCCAGAACAAAACAGGTCGGCGCGCTTCAGGCACTGGCCCGATCCGGCGTGGTTCACCGCGTAGTAAACACATTCGGATCGCGCTATGGTTTACCTCGCCACTGAAAAATGAGGTAGCAATCATGGATACGTCGCAACATTCTTTGAGTACGTTGTTTAATCAGCTTGGGTTGTCATCCGATCCGGCATCCATTGATCACTTTATTGCCGAGCATGCGCCACTTGACCCCACGGTGAACGTCGCCGACGCTACGTTCTGGGCGCCAGCTCAAGCTTCTTTCTTGCGTCAGCAATTGTTGGCGGATGCGGATTGGGCAGAATGTGTAGATCAGCTCAGCCTGCGGCTGCGTGGATGAAGTAAAACGGTATTCTCGCCATGGGGCCCGCCCGAGGCGCCGAACTCATCAATCCGGCTAGAGTGCCTCCGCATCACTATTAGGAAGCAAGTAGTGGTGACGCCAATACCTACGAACCGACGGCCCGGCGCTCATTCCCGCGGCGCTCATTCGATGCTCATTCGAGATCGCATCGTTTCGCTACAATTACCTAACAGGCTGCGCAGAGGGTTGTATGAGCGAGAAAGTCGATGGCACCACGATCAAAAATAGACAGCGCGATTGGTTGGACCAGCACCTTCGGGAGTATCTCGAATCCGGCGGCGTCGCGGGCCATATCACGGACGTCAGCGAGTTCGGTGGACATCGATTCGTGATGACGCTGCTGTTGCAGACCGTCGGACGCAAGACTGGGCAAACGCGCACGATCCCCTTGATCTACGGCTGCATCGACGGCGAGCTCGTCATCGTCGCGTCGAAAGGCGGCATCGACAGTCATCCCGCGTGGTACTTCAACCTCAAGGACCGCGAAGAGGTCTCGTTCCAAATCGCAACGCAGGCGTTCCGCGGCACGTGGCGAGAGCCGCGAGATCAAGCTGAGTACGCTGCGTTGTGGATGTTTATGGAACGAGTTCATCCGCCATATACGGATTATCAGGCAAGGACTCAACGCAAAATTCCGCTCGTGTTACTGACTGCAGGCGAGCCGATTTCGGTCTTCAAAACATGATTCTTGATCGCATCACTCCCTGCGTGGCCTGTCACTGGTGTTGAGCATGGACACTGCTTTCTGGATTGAGCGTTGGGATTGAAGACAACTCTGCGGTGATTCTTTGCGCTCGAGGCGGCCGAGCTGAAAGAGTGTTCCCAAATTTCCAACGACTGGACTGAAACAACCCTGCAATCCGATTAGGGGAAGGACTGGTTCATTGTTTCTGAAAATACTAGGATTCAGCACAGTCGACCCTCTATAGACTTCAGCTTGGCGCCGGCAGCGGGTATGAGCGAGGATTTGGCTGATATGAACAGGCGCACTCGGCAGCGCTCAGCTAATAGGCGCAAGCGATAGATCCAGCTAATGGATCGAGCAGAACCCCAGATGCAGATGAAGGTGGTGAACAACCAAGTGGCCGACAGTCGGCTGCGTGCCGTGCTCGCGGTACTGCCGCCCGTGGCGGCATTCCTGCTGCAATGGCTTTACTGGCCTTACATGCAGCCCTATGTGTGGTTCCTGTTCTATCCGGCGGTTTTTTTCAGCGCCTGGATTGGTGGCCCGAGGGCAGGCATGGCGGCGACGCTGCTGTCGGCAGTGACGGTGTGGTGGTTTTTCATCGAGCCGCGTTACTCGTTCGCGATCACGCAGCCCCGTATGCTGATCTCCATTCTGATGTTCACGGCCATGGGCGTATTGTTCAGTCTGCTGCACGGCCGGCTGCGCAATGCGTTGGCGCAGTCGCAAGCAGCGCTTGCCTATGCCGACGATCTCAACAAACAGCTCGAGTTGCGGGTTCAGCAGCGCACCGAGCAACTCGCGCAGACCCACCTGATTGTTCAGAACAGCGAAGTCCGGCTTGCCAGCGTCATCGAATCGGCCATGGATGCCATTATCAGTATCGACAGCGAGCGGCGCATTGTGTTGTTCAATGCTGCTGCAGAAGCGGTGTTTGGTTGTAAGGCGGCGGCTGCGCTAGGCCAGTCCATCGACACATTCATCCCGGAACGGTTTCGTCCGATATACTCGCAACGCATCGATGCAGTCGGCATCACGACGGCAACGTCCCGGTCTCAGCAATCGTTGGTCGAGCTGTTCGGTGTGCGCAGTGACGGTAACGAATTTCCCATTGAAGCGTCTATTTCGCACGCGGATCTCGGTGGGCAACAGTTGCTGACGATGATTCTGCGTGACATCACTCAGCGTCGTCAGATTGAACAGTCGCTGCGAGATAGCGAGGTGCGCTTTCACCGCCTTTTCGACGGCATGCTGGAAGGCTGTCAGATCATCGGTTTCGATTGGCGTTACCTCTACATCAACGAAAGCGCGGCACGCAATTCGCGTACGGTGGTCGCGGATCGGCTTGGCAAAACGCTAATGGAAGTGTTTCCCGGCGTAGAAAAAACCCAGCGGTTCGCGGAGTTTGAACGCTGCATGCGCGAGCGTACTTCCCAGCGACACGAGTCCCGGGTCGATTATCCGGATGGCTCGTTTGCCTGGTTCGAAGTCACCATCCAACCGGCGCCCGAAGGCATCTTCATTCTGGCCATCGACATCACCGAACGTAAGGAGGCTGCTGCCAGTCTGCGTCGCAGCGATGAACGCCTGCGTCAAATTGCCGATAGCTTGCCGCAGTTGATATGGACGGCGCGGCCCGGCGGCGTCTGCGAATTTGCCAGCCGACAGTGGCAGGAATACACAGGGCTGCCAGCGGAGTCGCAGCTCGGTCTGGGTTGGTTCGAGCGCGTGCATACCGATGATCGATCCCGGCTAATGGACGAATGGTTGAGCGCTGCCAATCAATCGGAATTTCGTACCGAGGCGCGTCTCCAACGTCATGATGGCGTTTATCGCTGGTTCGACATACGCGCGACACCGCTGCGCGGAGCACAAGGACAAGTGGTCGAATGGGTTTGCTCAAATACCGACATTACTGATCGACGGCGTGCCGGCGAGCTGCAACTGCGTTCGCAGAAAATGGAAGCGCTGGGTACGTTGGCCGGTGGTATCGCGCACGACTTCAACAATATTTTGCTCGCCATAAAGGGCAACACGCGCTTGGCCATTGACGATTTGGGGCCAGGGCATCCGGTGCAGGACAGCCTCGGTGAAATCGATCGCGCCAGCACGCGCGCCAGCGAACTGGTGCGGCGCATCCTGTCCTTTAGCCGACAGGAAGAACCCAAACGTGAAGTCATGCAGCTACGGCCGATAGTGGAAGAAGCGCTGAAGTTATTGCGTTCGACGCTGCCGGCCATCATCGAGTTGCGATCTCGCTACGCGGAATCTGTGCCGGCCACCATTGCCGATTCAAGCCAGGTGCATCAGGTCATCATGAACCTTGCCACTAACGCCTCACATGCGATCGGCATGCGCGCGGGGACTATTGAGATGGTGTTGGAAGCGGTGAATGTGGATGCCGCCTTGGCGCAAGCGACGCCCGGTTTACGTGAGGGCAGTTATGTTCGCCTGACAGTCAGCGATAGCGGCTGCGGCATGGACCGAGCCACACTGCAACGTATCTTCGATCCGTTCTTCACCACCAAGCCGGTGGGGCAAGGCACAGGGCTTGGGTTATCGGTAGTCGATGGCATCATGAAGACTCACGGCGGTGTCATCACGGTGTATAGCCAACCCGGGAAGGGCACCGCGTTTCGGCTGTATTTTCCGGCAACCCAAGCGGCTTCACAGGGCGCGCCGGTGCCGCCTGCGCCAGTGATAAAGGCGCAGGGTCAGCGCGTGCTGTATGTCGACGACGATCAGGCGCTGGTGCTTCTGGCGGTCCGCACCTTAAGTCGATTGGGTTACCAAGTGACAGGTTGCACCCACCCGCGCGAGGCGCTCGATATGTTTCGCGCCAATCCCACTGCTTACGATGTGGTGGTAACAGATTTGTCGATGCCGACGATGTCGGGCACTGAGCTGACCCGCGAGATCCTGGCGGTGCGTGCCGAGGTGCCGGTGATTATTACCTCTGGCTATCTGCGGCCCGAAGATCAGGAAGTCGCCACGCAGCTCGGCGCTGTGGCGTTAATTCTCAAGCCCAACTCCATCGAAGAATTAGGTCAGGTGTTCCACCGGTTATTTGGCGGTGCTTAGCGCGCCAGCATTGAAATCAGGGAACTTGACCAGTCGTCGTTTGAATTCCAGTCTCAGCAACCACAAACTAACGACCGCTTGCAGCGTCGACGCCGCGATAGACACATACCACACTTGTTCAATTTCAAAGGTGGGTTGTGTCGACAGCCAAATCACCGGCACAGAGAAAGCGAACAGACGCACGCCGGAACTGAGCAGTGACGGCAGGGTATTACCCATTCCTTGAAACATGGCTGAGCAGGTGAACACCAATCCCTGGACTACGAAAGTCCACGAAATCATTTGCAGGAATAAGGTTGCCACAGCGATCGCGGCCGGGTCGGGGTTGAATGCGCCGACCAGCGTGTGCGGCGAAATTTCCACAAACAGCGTGATGACAATCAGCACGCTGGAGCCGAGCAGTGCAGTCTTGCGAAAGGTTTCTAGTACGCGCTCGCTGTTCTTGGCGCCGAAATTTTGTCCGACGATAGGGCCGGCCGCGACTGCAATGGCCATCGCGGGCATCAATATGGCCTGCATGACTCGCGAACCAATGCCGAAACCCGCTTGCGCCGCAGCACCGAAGTTGCGGATCGCGTAGTAGACGACTGCGGTATACAGGAACAACAGCGCGAACTCGGCGCCGGCAGGCAAGCCGATATTGAGGATGCGTCGCCATTGCTTGAATTGTGGACGCATCAGTGCCGGCTTGATCGCGATGTAATGATCCGAGTAGTGGAAGTACAGGCCCAACGTGCATACGCAAATGGCGATCGAAATGGTGCTGGCCAGGGCAGCACCCTTAACGCCCAGCGCCACGCCGGTTCCCCAGCCCGCAATGAGGATGGGCGCGAGAATGGCGTTGATCACCACCGACAGCATTTGCACCATGACCGCAGGCCGCACGACGCCGGTGCCACGTAACGCAGAACCGATAGCCGTCATCAGAAACATCATCGCGAAGCCCGGTAATGACCAATACAAGAATGTAGTGCCTGCTTCGAGCGTTGCCTGGTCGGCAGCGACGGACTGTAAGTAGTGCGGTATCAATACATACATCAATACCATGGTCATCACGCCGCATCCTGCTGAAAGCGTCATGGACTGGTTAAACACCAAATTCGCATCGGCTTGATCTTTGCGGCCCACCGCTTGGGCAACTAATGCCACGGTGCCGATACCCAACACTTGCGTGAGGGCAATGACGAGCATCGCCGTGTTGGCTGCAGCATTAACGCCGGCGGTCGCGGCGACGCCAATTCGAGTAACGAAATACAGATCGACCAATTGATAGGCCATCTGCGTGAAAATGCCAATGGCAGTGGGCACGGCCATCGTCACAATGTGGCGTGTGATCGAGCCTTGCGTGAGGTCTTTCATTCCAAATCCTGGAGGTTCTTAATGAGGGCTGAAGCGGATCGCAGGCTAACGTCGATTATTGCTTTCGGCTGGCGCCAGTGATGCCGCGCAATGGCTCGCATAACACTACGCTGAATTCGCGATTGCCTCTACCGGGCTCTGGTGTGTACCCTGAGCAATATTATTAGGATGACTGCGGCGAAGTAGGGACAATAGTTAACGTTGCTTTTTTATCGGTTGCGAGGTTGTATGGCTGACTTGAGCTTGCGTGTTCAAACGTTCCTAAAGAAAAGAGAGGCGCGCAGTGCCCTGCCGAAGATTCTGATGGGGATATGGTTCGGCAATTTCCTGATGGCGGCATTTACTCGCACGCTCACTACGCCAGAGGGGGGCGTGGGCATTGGCACGATCACCTCCGTTGCACTTGCCGTCGTGCTGGGGATTTTTTTCGTATGGCGCCTCAAGCAACTCTCCAGGCAACTGGAGGATGTGCGTAAGACCCTGACAGCTGAGGATAGGGAAGCGCTAATGCGCGAAATCATGGACTGATGTCGGTGACATCGCTGGATTGAGTTGCAGTAGGTCTGCAAATAAAAAGGGAGCGACACATGTCACTCCCGCTTCGGATCACCAGATAAGCGTCTTACCAGATCAGTGGCACCCACTCTGGACCCACCACGCCGCCGGGGCGGTAGACAATCTCCGTGCCCGGCTTCACCGAGAACTGCGGGATGCGCTTCAGCCATTCCTGTAGCGCAATCTTCACTTCCAATCGGGCGAGATGCGAGCCCATGCAACTGTGAACGCCGACGGTGAAGGCCAGGATGGTCTTGCGTGGACGGTCGAAGTTCACCTCAAGGGGATTGGGGAAGACATCGGCGTCGAAGTTGCAAGCGGGCAGTACGCAGGTGATGCGGTCGCCCTTCTTCATCTTGACGCCGCGCATCTCGATGTCCTGTGCGATCACGCGGCCAGAGAACGTCACGGACCAGCGTCGCAGCAGTTCCTCGACGATATCGTCGATGTCATTGGGTCGAGCAATGATCTCCTTGCAGCGTTCCGGGTTCTGGGCAAGCCAGAGCCACATGTTGTTGAGCGTCGCGAATACCGTGTCGAGCCCAGCGATGAACAGAAACACCACGAAGCCGAAGATTTCTTTTTCGCTTAAGGGCTTGCCATCCGGCGCGGCCTGGACGATGCGGCTGATCACGCCCTCATCGGGATGCGCCTTCCGTTCGGCGATTGCTTCCTTCAGGTAAGCGACGATGTTCTTCATCGCGATGCCCATGGTTTCGCGATCAGGCGCGTGTAGCAGGTTCATCGCCCATTCCACGAAGGTGTCGCGCATGTTCTGCGGCAGGCCCATGATGTCCAAGAACACCGATACAGGCAGCGGCCGGCCGAACGCAGTGGTGAATTCGCATTCGCCCTTGTCCGCGAACTGGTCGAGTATGTCCCGCGTGCGCTGACGGATCAGATTCTCGAGCTTCAACACACCCTTTGGGCTGAACAACGGATCGACGATGTTGCGGTACTTGCGATGGTGTGGCGGGTCGATCTCGATCGGAATGAAATAGAAATAGTCATTCGGATCGCGCGGGAAAGGGGTGGCGCCCTCGTTGGAGAAATACTCTGCGTGGCGCAGCACGAACAGCGCATCCTCGTGCTTGGTGAACTGCCAGGCATTGCCGTACTCGCTCACGTTGTAGAAGATCGGCGGATAGTTCTGATGCATCTTCGCCATGAAATCGTGTGGTGCGGCGAGGAACTCCGGGCCGGTGACGATTCCAGTGTTGTAGATCAACTCCTTGGGCACATGCGCTGGCACTTGGCTCATGCCGGCGGCACGGGGGAAGTTCGGTGGTACGGGGTTCGCTGCGTCGATTGGCATGGTGCTCTCCTGCTGCTCGCGGTAGTTCAATACTGCTTTTCGGGCAGGTGGACAACCAGACCGTCGAGTTCGGGCGTCATGGTGATCTGACAAGACAGGCGCATGTTCGGCTTCAACTCGCCCTCGGCGCCTTCGAGCAGTTCTTTCTCGGCATCCGAGACGGGACCGCCGACCTTCGCAGTCCAAGCAGTGTCGATGGTGCAGCGGCAAGTCGCACACGAGCAGGCGCCGCCGCATTCGCCGAGGATCCCGGGGACGCTGTTGTATTGCGCACCGTGCATGACGTTTTCGTCGACTTCCACGTCGACTACATGCTTGGCCCCGTCAGCCTCGATATACGTCACCTTTGGCATTGCATTCCCCCTTGTGGGACTGAAAAATTAGAGAACATTGTTCTCGCCTATCTAATAGGAGCATGCTATAAATGTCAACGAATTTAGTGGTGATTTCGAGATAAAACGTTCTGCGGTTGCGGGTGCTTCCTATACCCGAGCCTGCCTGAGGAACGACAAGAACACAGTTCTCATTTGGATGCAGATCGATGACCCTGGCTCCCAAATTCGACCGGCACAACACCCTGACCCAACCAGACATGCCAAGCCGCTGGGAAGAACGCTCGACAAGTCGAGTGCTCGAGGCTGGTCGTGACCAGCTCCTCAAGCGCAGTCGCCAGATCGTCGAGGCGGCTTACGAGCTGTTGAATGAAGAGGGGTTGGGCGGGCTGACCATCCGCGCGGTACTCAAGAAAACCGGCCTGTCCCGCCGTGCCTTTTATGAGCGTTTCGCAGACAAGGACGACCTGGTGTTGGCCGTGTTTGAGCAGACCATTCGGCTTATTACCAACAATTTCAGCGAACAGGTCAGCTCGCTGACTGATCCCATGGAACGATTGAAACTGATCATCACCTGCATCGCGCTCGGCAAGAACACGTTGGAGGATGTGGACAGTGAGCAAAGAAGTCGTCGTGGCGCGGCGATGAGCCGGGAGCACCTGCGGTTGGCGGAATCCCGCACCGATGACCTGCAAGCGGCCTTGGCCCCGCTGATTACCTTGATTGCACAGCAACTGGCCGAAGGCATGGCAGTGGGGGCGGTAAGAGCGGGCGATCCGCAGCGATTGGCGACGCTAGTTTATAACTTGGTTGCCACCACATTGCATACGGAACTGCTGACGCACGAGACAGCGCAACCTGACCGAGTACATCAGATGCAGTTGGCCAGCGATATATGGGAGTTTTGCCGGCGCGCCATTGCGGCTTGATTCGGGTTCGTTGTGGTGACGTTCTAGATGCCCGATTCCAGTGCCAACATCTCACTCATTGTCTGCCGACGACGAATCAACCTCGCATCACTATCATCAACCAACACTTCAGCTGCCAGCGGTCGGCTGTTGTAGTTGCTGGACATCGACGCACCATAGGCGCCGGCATCATGAAAAACCATTAAATCGCCAACTCGCGTCTGCGGCAGATCGCGCGACAGCACGACGCCACCTTTGTCCTGCGTAAATACGTCACCTGATTCGCATAGTGGACCTGCCACCACCGTCGCTGTGAGGGGACGCGGTTCGCCATCGCACGCTAGCACGCTGATCTCGTGGTGGCAGCCATACATCGAAGGGCGCAACAATTCGTTGAAGCCGGCATCGACGAGCGAAAAGAAGCGCGAGCCAACATTCTTGGTCGCACGAACTTCCGCCAGCAGCACACCGGACTCGGCCACCAAGTAACGACCCGGTTCAATCTCCAGATGAATCGACCGCCCAAGGCGCGCGGCAATGCGCTGGCGCGCCGTGTCCCAAAGCGCATGGTAACGAGCGATATCTATGCGAGGCTCAGCTTCGCTAGTGGGAATCGAGAGTCCGCCACCAGCCGAGATCGCGCTGATCGGATAATCAAAACGCTCGGCTATTTTGCCCATCGCGTCACCTACCTGCTGCAGATGTTCGTAGTCCGCCCCTGATCCGATATGCATGTGCAGCCCGACGAGTCGCAATCCGTACGTACGCACGACATTCAGTGCAGCGCCCACGTCCGCATGCCAAATCCCGTGCTTGCTGTGCTCGCCGCCCGTGTTGGTCTTGTTGCTGTGGCCATGGCCGAAGCCTGGATTGATACGCAACCAGACAGGGTGACCCGGCGCCATGGTGCCTAACTGGTACAGCATGTCGATCGAACCGGCATTGACGGGGATCGTCAGCGCCGTCACCTTAGCAAGCGTAGCCGAATCGATGAGATCGGCGGTGAACACAATGTCGGACGGGCTGTAACCTGCCAAGAGTGAGCGCTCAATCTCGCCCAGCGAAACCGCATCCACGGCGACACCTTGGGCACGCATCAGCCTGAGCACATGAAGATTAGAGTTGGCTTTCTGCGCATAGCGGATAGTATCGAACGCACGCAGTTCGGAGGTGCGGGTGCGGATCGTTGCAGCGTCGTAGACCCACAACGGCGTACCAAAGCGATGCGCCAGTTCGCGTAGCAGATCGGGGGCAAATGGGTTCATACGGTGATCATGATGTAGGCATGCTAGTCAGTGCAATGCCAGTCCGCGCCGCATCGGATTGAGGTGAGTGCATGGAATTTTCAGCTATAGCCGCAGGCCTTTACCTCGAAGGCCTGAGTATCGGCAACGACGAGGTCTGGTTCAGCGACGTGGTGCAGGGTGGCGTTCATCGTCTGGCGCCAGATGGCACGATTCGCACCTGGCTGCCGGAGCGGTGTTGGATCGGGTCATTGCTCCTCAACAGGGACGGCGCGGTACTTTGTTCAGGGCCTGACGGCATCGCCTGGTTCCATCCATCTACTGGTGCATCGGGCATGTTGCTGCAAGAGATCGATGGCAAGCCCATTGCCGGTGTAAACGAAATCATGCCCGACGGCCGGGGCGGGATCTATTTCGG
>JANMSB010000010.1:0-3567 GCA_031388915.1 Pseudomonadota bacterium
ATCAATTCCGCGCCGCCGATTTCACCGCGCTCATGCGCCTCCAGATCAATAGCAGCAACGACTTCTTTGATGCTGAGTTGCTGACCGCTGTCCGCCAGACACTTCAGCAGCGGCTGAAAATTCAACTGCACCAGCACCCAACCGACATCGAAAATCACCGTATCAATTTGCGTTTTCATTAATCCCACTCAAAACCACCCTACATACACACCAAAACCCACCACGCAGGCGAGTATCACATGCCAGCCATGACGCAGCCACGCTATAACACTCGCGCTGCGCATACTGGTTGCACACGCCACACCGGCAGAGGAGCCGAACCACAGCATGGAACCGCCAAAGCCCGCCACGTACGCCAGCAGACCTCAATCATAACCGCCTTGCTCCAACGCCAGCTTGTTCAATGGAATGTTGTCGAACACCGCCGACACCCAGCCCAACATGAAGGCGCTGTTTACCGCAGTAATTTTGCGCTCCCGAGATCAAGCGCTTAGCAGCGCATGATTTCGCCGGGCCATCCATGGCCCGGGAAACAGCCTGTTGAAAATGAGATTTTCAACAGGCTGTTAAGCAACGATGCGGCACAGGCGCGGCGGCGAGTGCGTGGCATCCAGCTTCAAGACAAAGTCGAAACAATCCACCGCAGTACACAAGTCAAAATCTGCCCGTGGCGCATAGTGCTGACAAGCAGGATCGAAGAACTTTTTTGCCGCCGGCGCCAGACGCAGACGCGCCGCTATGTTGCTGGTCGCATAGGACTCGCCGCGCAGGCGCGCAGCTAACAGTTCAGCGCATAGATCGTCTTCCATGCAACGCTCACGCGCCTCGAAACCCATGCGCACCAAAGTGACCTGCTCGGGCGCTTGCCGGTGTAGGTAACGCACAATGGCGGCGGCGTTGACCAGCGCACCGGTGATGACTTCATCGGCATGCTGAGCATTCACCAAGCCCTGCGTGCCGGCATGGGTGGTATGAATCAACTCGCGATGACGCAGATCGCGCTGTGTTATCTGGGCCGGTGAATTGCCGCCATCGAAATCGGGCGGGGGCTGGGCGTGGCGCTCGCCGAACAACAGGCGTGCGGGGTCTTGTTGCTTCAGTTGCCGGGCTTTATCGATGTCGTCCACGGGAAACAGCGCGTGCACGCCGCCGGCAAAGGCATACGCTGCCAATGAGAAGGCGCGAAATACATCGATCACCACGGCAATGCCGCGCGCAGCGCGGGCGCCTTCGACAAAATCACTGACGACGATCTTCATAATCAGTTTGTGCTATCCCAGGTTGATTGCGGCAAACTGCCGCCATGCGCCTTTCAATACCTCGATTCTGCCTGACTCTGTTGCTGCTTATTGCGCTGGTCGTCGGCGCTGCAAGAGCTGCTGACGCACAAGCAGTTGACGCACGCTTGGCCGGTGCCATCGATGAAACACTACGGACCGGCCGTCATCCCTATCTGCAACACGCCAATCTCGCTGCGGAGCAGAAGGTTCTACAGCAACTCTATCAGCAACACCAATTCGCGCCGCTGTGGTTCGACCGCGGCACGATCACACGCCAAGCATTGCAACTACTGCAACTACTACGCAATGCCGCAAGCTTCGGCTTGCGGGCCAGCGACTATGACGGCACTACGCTGGCGTATCGACTGATTACACTCGCCACAGACGCAAACAAGTCGAACACAGCGACTGAAGCGCGGGCGCACTTGGAGGTGGGTTTGAGCGTCGCGGCGCTGCGCCTCATCAAACATCTACATTACGGCCGCATCGATCCGCGCCAAGCGGGCTTCGAGCTCAACACCACTCGCGGCATGGAACTTGACCCGGTTGCCAGCTTGACCCAATTGGCCGGCGCGCAAGACCTCACTGCCGAGATCGCCAGCTTCGAGCCGCAGTATCTGCACTATCGCTTGTTGAAAGCCGGGTTGGCGCGTTATCGCCTGCTCGCTGTGGACGCAGAGCTCACTCAACTGCCCAGCTTCACTCAGCGCTCTATCAAGCCCGGCGAGACTTATGCAGGCGCACCTGCCTTGCGCCGCTTGTTGGCAGCGGAACAAGACCTGCGCGCCGATGTGGCCGCGCCGGCCGATCAATGTTCCAGACAAGATCGGCATGACCTACCTCCATGTAGGCCTACCAATCAATCGCTAGACCCGGTCCTGGTCGCAGCACTCAAGCAATATCAAACTCGTCACGGCTTACCAGCCGATGGCGCGTTGGGCAAACAAACCTTTGCCGCGCTCACCACACCCTTCACTCAACGCGTGCGGCAAATCGAACTTACACTGGAACGCTGGCGCTGGTTGCCACCGCCGCAATCGCCCATGATTGTGGTGAACATTCCGCAGTTCAAACTATTTGCGTTTAATGCCCTGGATGATCGCGAAACTACTCTGCTGCGCATGGATGTGATTGTCGGCCAAGACTTCCCACACACGCGCACACCGGTGTTCCTAGCCGACATGAAGTACGTGGTATTTCGTCCCTACTGGGATGTACCTATCAGCATCACACGCCGGGAATTGCTGCCGGCAATCAACCTCAACCCGGCGTATCTGCAACAACACCACATGGAATTGGTGAGCGGCCAAGCTGACAATTCGCCAGTGGTACCGCCCACACCCGACAACGTCGCGCAACTAGCCACCGGTAAGATTCGTTTAAGACAGCAGCCCGGCGCTGACAATGCGCTGGGCGACATCAAATTCATGCTGCCCAATCAATACAACGTGTACCTGCACTCCACACCGGCCACACGTTTGTTCAGCGAATCGCGCCGCGCCTTTAGTCACGGCTGCATTCGCGTCAGCGATCCGGTGGCGTTGGCGGAGTATGTGTTGCGTAATACGTCCGACGGATGGACCAAGGAAAAAATCGAAACCGCGATGCAGGCAGAACCCAATCAGCGCGTGTACCTGCAGAAATCCATTCCGGTGATGATCGTATACGGCACCGCCATGCCGTTGGAGTCAGGGGCGGTGCAGTTCTTTGAGGATATTTATGGGTACGACGCCAAGCTGGCGAAGTTGTTGCGATGATGTGTAAGAGCAGCCCGTGGCTGTGATCATCTATTCGCGGTCAGGGTTCGCACCCCACGTGGGCCGCTCCTACCCCACCCAAGCCCTGATTCTTCCCGTATCCAGATGCACAAAATCGGACTTGGCATAAAAACCCACGCCGCCGTACTGATTGGATAAAGCGAGTTGTTGCAGCTTCTTGGTGGAGAAACCGCTCAGGCGCACATCAATTGCCTTGCCTTCCATGTGCAGGCTCCGCTTGGCTACGCCGGACGAATTACTGCTGAGATTGGCATTGGTTTGTGGTGAGCGATAGGCAGAAATCACTTCAAAGGTGCTGTCGCGGTCGGCCAGAACTTGTAGCTGGTGGAGGATATCGAGCAGCCCTGCATCCATGGTGGCCACCTCACCGGTACGAAAGTCGCACAAGAAATGATTAAGTGGTTGCAGGCATTGGGCCTGAAATTGGCCATAGCAACAATAGTTCACAGCCAGCTTTTCGCCTTTATGGGTGTGTAGAAATTACACGCTGCGCGTGGTGATGGATTGCG
>JANMSB010000027.1:0-3015 GCA_031388915.1 Pseudomonadota bacterium
AGCCCCGTGGACGGCACCGTCAGCCAATGCGGCGCCATCGACGGCGATGCGCTGATTCAAGCCAAAGGCCATCGCTATTCCTTGCTGGCCTTGCTAGGTGGCGATGCGCAACTGGCGCAACACTATCAAGGCGGTCAGTTCGCCTGCATCTATCTGGCGCCTTACAACTACCACCGCATGCACATGCCGCAGGCCGCGCAATTGCAAGATACGCTTTACGTGCCCGGTGACCTATTCAGCGTCAACGCCGCCACTGCGCGTACAGTGCCCGGTTTGTTCGCACGCAATGAGCGCGTGATCTGCGATTTCACCAGCGTCTCCGGTAAGTTTGCGATGGTATTCGTCGGCGCATTGTTCGTTGGCAGTATCGAAACCCTCTGGGCGGGTGAGATTAATCCACTACCACGCCGTATGAGTGCCGCCATTCCCATCTCGAAGGGACGCGGTCTGCAATTGAACAAGGGCGACGAAGCGGGACGTTTCAACATGGGCTCGACCGTGGTGCTGTTGTTGGAACCCGGCAAGATGCAGTGGGATGCCAATTTGCAGGCGGGCGTAACCATCCGTATGGGGCAGCGCATCGGCAGTCTGAGCGATGCCTCTCCCCAGCTCACTATTAACGTCACGGTGTAACTGATGACCGATTGGCGCCCAACTGCACGCATCACCACCCTGCAAAAACGTGCGCGCATGTTACGCGCCACACGCGACTACTTTGCCGCCACACGCACGCTGGAGGTTGAGACACCGGCGTTGTCTGCCTCAGCGGTCAGTGATGTGCACTTGGCTAGCATCAAGGCGGAAGTCTGCGGCACACCAGCGTATTTACACACTTCGCCCGAGTACGCCATGAAGCGCCTGCTCGCCGCCGGCAGCGGCGACATCTATCAAATCGCCAAGGTGTATCGCGACGGTGAAAGCGGCCGCCTCCACAATCCCGAGTTCACCCTGATTGAGTGGTATCGACTCGGCTACGACCATCACCAATTGATGGACGATGTGGAACAGCTCATTGGCTGCATGCTGCCGTCACGCTGCGTGGATCGCGGCGAGCGCCTGACATATCAGGAAGCCGTGCAATTACATGCGCACGTCGATGCCCTCAACGATCCGCTCTCGATGTTAATTGCCAGCTTGCAAAACGCCGACATTGACGTACCCACCGACATCCGAACAGACCGCGACGCGCTGTTGGATTTGATCATGGCAGTGATGGTCGGTCCCAAGCTGGGACAACAGCGCCTGACTTTCGTGTATGACTATCCCGCCTCACAAGCCGCGCTGGCGCGCATACGCGGCACCGTGGCCTCGCGCTTCGAGCTGTATCTCGACGGCATCGAACTGGCCAATGGTTTTCACGAATTAGGCGATGTCGAAGAACAACGAGCGCGACTCACCCACGATTTAGCACAACGCGCACAACGCAGCCTGCCAGCATCGCCAATAGACGAGCGTTTTCTCGCCGCACTAACCCACGGCTTACCGGACTGCGCCGGTGTCGCCGTAGGTTTTGACCGCGTGGTGATGTGCGCAGCCGGCGCGGAGCACATCGATGAGGTACTGACGTTCCCACATCGTTTCGCATGACGCTGTAGCGCGCCCGACTACTCCACGGTAATGGGTACTACAGGAGGATTCCGAGCACCGCACGCGCGCAAGATATCGAGCGCAGTAGGTTAAGCCGGGTTTCTCAACACTCCACGCCCAGCTCACGCAGCGACGCGATGGTTTGCGACGGCGATACATGATGAATCGCGTACCAACCACGCATTTGCGCCGCGAGCACATTCGGCTCCAGATCATCAATAAACACCGTGCGATCCGGGTCTAACTCAAAGCGCTCTTCGGCCATGCGATAGATATCCGCATGTGGTTTCATGACGCCCGCCTGGAACGACGGCAACACGTCATCCACCAAGTCGCGCAAGCCATACTGCGCATTCAAATGCGCCCAATGCAGATCACCAACATTACTCAGCAAATGCACTCGGTAGCGATCGCCCAAGTGACGCGCCAGATCAAACATGGCGTCCACCGGCGCGAACATATCCAGCCAGCCGCGCTTAAGCAGCATACGATCCATACCGGGCGTCAACCCATGCAAACGATTAATCAATTCCGCGCCGCCGATTTCACCGCGCTCATGCGCCTCCAGATCAATAGCAGCAACGACTTCTTTGATACTGAGTTGCTGACCGCTGTCCGCCAGACACTTCAGCAGGGGCTGAAAATTCAACTGCACCAGCACCCAACCGACATCGAAAATCACCGTATCAATTTGCGTTTTCATTAATCCCACTCAAAACCACTATACATACACACCAAAACCCACCACGCAGGCGAGTATCACATGCCAGCCATGACGCAGCCACGCTATAACACTGCGCGCATACGCATACTGGTTGCACAACGCCACACCGGCAGAGGAGCCGAACCACGGCATGGAACCGCCAAAGCCCACCGTGTACGCCAGCAGACCCCAATCATAACCGCCTTGCTCCAACGCCAGCTTGGTCAATGGAATGTTGTCGAACACCGCCGACATCCAGACCAACATGAAGGCGCTGCTTACCGCAGTAATCACGCCAAACCCCAGCAGTGCAGCCACCGCCGGCACATAGGCACGCATCACTTGCAACGGGCTGATGACGCTGAGCTTGTAAGTCGCCAACAACAAACCGCATCGCGCCACAGACAACGCCCTGCGGGGCAACACCGCAATGCCGAGCAGCGTCAGCGCAAACAACCAGAATTCAATGCGAATCCCGAACGGGAGGAACATTTATGCGATTAACATCGCCTGCGACGCGCAACGTTCGCAGTCCGGGCGCCAAGCTGTCAAGACTTAACAGGTTGTTGAAAAGGGCTGTCCTGCTGAGGTTTCCCCACAAACATATATGTTTGATCAAAGAGTTAGCGAGTAAGCTCTGATAAAAACGGTGCATGCATGATGAGTTTTTGGCGTTCTTTTGGTTACCACACTAAAAGGAGCCGCTCACCATGCATGCCACGCAA
>JANMSB010000029.1:0-17656 GCA_031388915.1 Pseudomonadota bacterium
GCAGCAGGCAATGCGCAAGCTCAAGCGCGAGGCCACGCCAGCCAGCCAGCGTTCGACCCTTCCTTATGAGTAAGGAACCTCTGATTAACTTGCCACTGTCATTTCGACCGAAGGGAGATCTGATTTACTTGTCATTTCGAACGCAGTGAGAAATCCTTCTTTTCTGCATATGCACCAGATCAAGCATTTGCAAGATTTCTCCCTTCGGTCGAAATGACAGCCGTTGGATATTCAGACATTCCCGAAGGGAGAAATCTTGCAAGTGCTTGATAGTCTGGCATCCAGACGAAGCAAGATTTCTCACGGAGTTTATCCTGAGCCTGCCGAAGGGTTCGAAATGACAAGTAAATCAGACCTTGCGTAAGTATCGAATCGCTTATCTCTAGTCGTAGCACGCCAGGCTGTCAAAATAAATTGCGGTCGGATCGTTGGCCGGTCAGCCACTATTTCTTGGTCCCTACCAGCAGCGCGCTCCCCGCCACCAGTAAGCCGATGCCTGCCCAGAGTGGCACATTGACAGATTTTTTCTCGTCAACGGATAGCTGTATTGCGCCCAGATCTACCTGATGCCTGTCCGTGGAGTAGGTGAACCCGCCATAGAAAAGCCCGAGCACGCCGGCCACCAGCAGCACTATGGCGATGAGGGATTGTCTGTTCATTCGAACTACTCCTGACACTGACCGCCGATTGGCGGCGGAACTAAAGGCGTCGTCCCTGGATCACCCGGACTAAGATCACGACGATCGCGATTACCAGCAGCACGTGAATAAAACCACCCATGGAATAGGAGGTAATCAGCCCCAATGCCCAGAGGATGAGTAACACGATGGCAATGGATTCGAGCATGGTTATTCTCACTGGCAATTAACTAACTAAGCACCAATCGTCAGGCTAATCGTGCACGCCACTGTGTACTGTTCGTTAGCGCACATAAGATGGGTTCTAGGTCGAATGGCGCTTCCTTAAATCGAAACCACGGTTTTTTCAGCACCCCGTAGGGGCGCAGCTCATTGCACCCGTCGGAAAATCGCTTAAGGAAGCGCCATCCGTTCTCTGTCGTAATACAGTGCTGTGCTCGATCAGGGGGCTGTTTGTTGGCGCGCAATTTCACGGTGTTTCATGTCGAGATATTGCTGCCGAGTCAGCTCATGCAATTGCGCCGGATACTGTTCAATGCTGGCGAACCAGTCGTTCAGGCGCCGGTCCTGTTGCTGCGCTGCCGGCGTCGAGAGCGCGCCGAGATAAGCCACGATCGCCAGGTAGTAACGCATGGTGTTACGTTCCACCACGCCGCGCTGGCTACCGATGTAGAGGGGTTTACCGTTGGCCTGGCTACCCACTCTGGTGAAGCCGATCTTGTTGCGACCCACGGTGGCCAGGTAACCCTGCATGGCCAGCTTGGCGGTCGTGCCGTAGCGATAGGCGTATGACAGATGCACAATGCTGCGCGTGGCATCCAACCGCGCCACCTCCAGCACAATGCGATAGTTGCTGGTGCCCAGGGGTCCCTTGGGCGCGTCCAGCACGATCTGCTCATAGTCGGGATCGAGTTTTTCGACACGGTATTTGAACTCAAACAAATGGGTGTCGGCCAGCGGTTGATCGAACTTGCGGCCGACCGCCAGGGCTAGCGCATCACCGGTTGGCAACGTGGTCGGGCGGCAGCTCTTGACGTTCAAATGCAGAATCAAAATCTCGCACCAATGCGTCACGCCCAACAGGGCCGGCCCCACCACGGCAAAAGGTTGATCGATGCGCGCAAAGATGTCGCCTTGCAACGCGCCGGCATGCTCGCTGGATTCAAGATACAGCGGCTGGTTGAATTGATTGTTGCTCAACTGCGCATGCAGGGCGGCGTAGCGTCCTTGCAATGCTGCCGCATCCTGCGCGTGCGCGAGTGACGCGCAACACAGCAGCAGCGTGCACACTAGGAATGGATGTACAGGTCGCGAACCCATCACAGCCAGTACTCCCATAGGCGGCCGATCAGTTCCTTGGTGCGGTCATCAAGCGCCCTGCGTCGCCAGGTTGCCAGTGAGACTTGATCGGCGTGCGCCAAGTCATCCATAAATGCAGCGCGCATTTTTTTGCCGAACGCAGTGCCTAGCACCACCGCGTTGACTTCGTGATTGTGCAGAAAGCTGCGCCAATCGAGATTGGTAGAGCCGACGGTGGACCACACGCCGTCGATCACGGCGGTTTTCACATGCAGTAGTGCGCCGCGCCGTTCGTACAATTTGACACCGGCTTTCAGTAGCTTGGTGTAGTGAGCGCGGCCGGCGTGAAACACCAACCAGGAATCGGTGCTGCTAGGCAGCATCAGCCTGACGTCCACACCGCGCTTTACCGCCGCGGTCAGCGCTGCGATCAATTGCGGATCGGGTACGAAGTAGGCATTGGTCAGCCAGACTTCGGTTTCGGCACTGTTGATCGCCGACATCAACGTGGCATAAATCAAGCTGTAAGGTTCATCCGGCGCGCTGCCGATGGCGCGCACCACCTCGCTGCCGGCACGCGCGGCCTGCGGAAAGTAGTTGCGAGGCGCGAGCGGTTCACCTTGTTGTTTCTCCCAGTTGTCGATGAACAGCTTTTGCAATTCACCGACCACTGGACCTTCGAGCTGTAGATCGGTATCGCGCCAGGGGAGTTGGCCCTTGAGCGTGCGCTTGGAGTGACGCATGAATGAGCCACTCGAATAGACACTGCTGATGTTGATGCCGCCGAGAAAGGCAATGCGACCATCGACGATCAGTAGTTTTCGATGATCGCGCTGATTCACCTTCCAGCCGGCTTTGGCCGTCAACGGATTCACCGGATTAAATTCCAACACGTTGATGCCGGCCTCGGTGAGCTTGGTAAAAAATGCACTCGGCGTGCTGAGGGTGCCGACGCTATCGCGAATCAAATTGACCTGGACGCCTTGCTGTTGTTTGGCGATCAATGCTTCGGCAAAGCGGTGCCCGACCTCGTCGTCGTCAAGAATGTAGGTTTCCATGTTGATGTGATCGCGGGCAGCACCAATGGCGGCGATCATTGCTTGGTAGGTGCTCGGGCCGTCCTGCAACAGGTTGACTTTGTTGTCGGTCGTTAAGGGACTGCCAATGATGGCTTGTTCAAGGGCTAGATGAATATCGAAGATATTGGTCGGCGCGCCACTGCTCTTTAATTTATCGATGATGGCTTTGCTGCGTTCAGCCGATAGCGGCCCGCGTGCGCCATCGAGCTGCACGGGCGGTGTCGCGCGCGGCGACCGATCGGGAACAATAGTGGGTAGAGAGCTACAGGCACAGAGCAGTGCCAGACTGGTCAATGCAGCAATTCGTAATGCGGATAGTCCGTTCAACCATTGCATAGGAAAATACCGTGGCAAAAACAGACAGTGAGTGTTGATTAACGACTGACCTGAAGTTTAATACTATCTGATTGTCAGAGCGCTTCGAGGGCCGCAGGTCATCCCTGAGTGATGAGCTCAGCCACCGGAGTTGCATATTCCGGTCGCTGAGCGGAGTCGAAGCGTCTTATTACGATCAGAAGCATTTAAACGTTCAGTTTTCTCACTGCGATTTATTTTTTGGCGATTTATTGTTGGCTTGTGGGAGTTCGCTTACAACGTGAGTGCCTTCGATTGCACGCTCTTCACACCGCGCACATTCTGCGCAAACTCAATGGCCAGTGCGCGTTCGGCATCGCTGTCCACTTTGCCGCTGAGTGTGACGATACCGTCCTTGGTGTTGACGCTGATACCCGCGCCATCCACATTGCTGGAATACAGATAGGTGGACTTCACCTTGGTGGTAATCCAGCTATCGGAGATTTCGTTACCTGCCTCGTGTGAGGAACTTTTGGCAGTGGCGGCCGTACTGGGTTTTGCATCCTTCACTGCCAGTTGATTGTCTACCGACACCACGCCCTGGGTATTCAACGCCAAACGCGCGGCAAGTTCCTTGGCGGCGGCGCTATCGGTACTGCCCTTCAGGACTACCTTGCCCGATTTGGTCTCGACGTCGATGGCTAGACCACTGGTATTCTTACCCCATAGCAGCTTCGACTTCACCGCTGCGGTGATGGTGGCATCGTCGATTACTTCGCCGAAACTGCGCGTAGCGGCGGTTGGTTTGGTCGGGACATAGTCGGGTTGCACGACAATCTGATTGTCTACTTCTTTAACGCCGCTGACCCCCAACGCGATCTGCTTGGCCAAGTCCTTGCTGACGCTTTCTTCGACGGTACCTTTCAACGTGGCTTTGCCATTGTGTACGGAGACTTTGAGATCATTGGCGCGCAAATGAGGACTCAAGGCATAGGTGGTCCAAATCTGGGTTTCCTGACGCGCCTCGGTGACATCCTGCGATACGGTGTCGGCCGCGAAACTGTTGCCAGTGGCCAATGCCAGCATGATGCTGGAGGCGAGCGTGTAATGTCGAAAATGCTTGTGCAAGGTGTCACTCCAAAGAAAACCAACAAAGAAAAATAGATGGCAGGGAAGGGGAACCTCACTGAAAGGTTCCCCGCAAGTGGCTTCAAAAATGGTGGTTGGCGAACAACCGCTTCACTTGCATTTCGGCTTCATCGCACGACACGGAGTAGTGCTCGACCCTGGGCAGTGAAGGATGCTTGGCCGATGATTCATTCATGTGCCCCTATCGAGACGGCGTCGGGGGATTGGCAATGATCACTTCGACACGGCGGTTTAGTTGCCGGCCGGTGGCGGAGGTATTGTCGCCGACGGGGATGGCTTCGCCCTTGCCGGCCGTTGTCAGGCGTGAGGGATCGATGCCCTGTGCAACCAGATACGCTTTGACTGCATCGGCGCGCTGCTGCGATAGACCTTGGTTGTAGGCATCGCTGCCGACACTGTCGGTGTGGCCTTCAATGATCGTAGTGCGTTCCGGATACTTACTGAGGAAGCCGCCCAGCTTGGCGAGGTGATTGTTGTTGGTATTCAAGTTGGCAGTACCGCTGGCAAACAGCACATCGCCCAAGGTGAGCACCAAGCCGCGATCAGTGACCTTGGCTTGCAGTTCATCCATTTGACGTTGCAGTTCAAGTGCGCTGCTTTGTGCATCGGCGGTCGCCGCGCGTGCCGCATCGGCCTCACTGCGCGCCATGTCTGCTTCACGTTTCTGACTGCTGGCATCGGCCACGGCCGCATCAGCACGACGATTAGCCGAGTCGGCTTCCCGCGTGCGTGCTTGCAAGCGCAATGCATCGCGTTCATCACTCAGTGTCTTGCGCTGAGCAACGGCGAAATTGCTTTCCGCCTGTGCCTGGGCAAGGGCGACCTTGCGATCAGCCACGAATACCAGATGCGCGCCCAAGACCTTGTCGGCCTGTGGCTGTTCAGCGGCGCTGACGGCTACCTCGGCTTCCTTCATAGCCAGCGGTGCGCGGCTGCCCAATTCAGGATTTGCCTGAAGCTGCGTCAACCGAGTGCGCAAACTGTCGGCGCCATCGGGTTTGGTCGGTGCAGTGGAGCAGGCAGCCAGCAGTGCGCAAGCTACTGCGGTGGCCACTAAGGCCTTGGGTTTAATAGAGATGTTCATTACTTTGCTCCCGTATTGCGCTGCATTTCCTGAGACAGGACCGCAGTGCTTTGCTTGATTTCATCGTTGACGGCTTTGGCCTTGGCCACTTCGTTCTTGGCAGAGGCTAATTCGGCATCAACGCGCGATTCAATCGCCAGACGCTCGGCCACAATCATGCGATTTTCTAGCTTCTCATCCTTTACCGCGGCCTGAGCCGCAGTCAGTTTTTCGCGCGCTTCGCTAAGCTCAGGCGAGGCGGCATCGGCAATACGAGTTCGGTCGGCCGCAGCAATGGCCTGCTCGGCGGCCTTCAGTGCAACGGTGGGTTCGGCTGGGGGGGTGGCGCAGGCGGCGAGGGCCAACACGCTGCACACGGCAGTGAGGCTGGCTGCATGCTGCAATGAACGAGGCAGGACGGGGAACTTAATCATGCTGGCTTCTCCTAAAACGAGGATCGAAGTGGCCCGGTGAAATAACTAATGATAGAGCGGCCCTTCGAGACGCAGCGAGTGTGCGGCTGTGTTAAAGAACGGTCGGTGCGCTGGCGTACTTAAGCGTATAACTCCCTATGCGCCCTTGCGTATGTATGCGTATAAATCACTATGTGCGATATCCAACATAGTGCAACGCGTCCCGAGTAGAAGGCCTTCACTACCTTCCTGCCCACACTATGCGAGAGCCTTCAGCAATGCCGCCAACTCATGACACGCTAGACAATAATTTATTGGCGGCGTTGCCTGTTACGGATTTCGAGCGCATCCAGTCGAAGTTGAAATTGGTGCCCATGCCGTTAGGCGACGTGCTGTACGAATCGGGCAGTCACCTGCGCAATGTCTATTTTCCGACCACGGCGATTGTTTCGCTGCTGTATATGCTGGCCGATGGCGCCTCGGCCGAGATTGCGGTGGTCGGTAACGAGGGCATCATTGGGGTGTCCTTGTTCATGGGTGGCGAAACCACCACCAATCGGGCGGTGGTGCAAAGTGCCGGTCATGCTTATCGTTTGCCTAGCCAGGTGCTTAAGGAAGAATTTACCCGTGGCGGTCCCTTGCAGCATTTACTGCTGCGCTATACCCAAGCACTGATTACGCAAATGGCGCAAACCGCCGTGTGTAATCGCCATCATTCCGTGGATCAACAGTTATGCCGCTGGTTGCTGCTCAGTCTTGATCGGCTGTCCTCGAATGATCTAGTGATGACCCAGGAATTGATCGCCAACATGCTGGGCGTGCGGCGCGAGGGCGTCACCGAGGCGGCCGGCATGCTGCAGCACGCCGGATTGATTCGCTACAGTCGTGGCCATATCACCGTGCTGGATCGCGCTGCACTGGAAGCGCGCAGTTGCGAGTGTTATGCCGTGGTCAAGGCCGAAACTGATCGGTTGCTGCCCAACAGGATGGCCACGTGAGCTGACTTGCCTGCGCCTATGTGCGTTACCGAACGATATTCGCTGGCCGGTTTTGATCGAATAACCCTCCCGGTGTGAGGCATAGGTAGGGTTAACACGTGAGCGCCAAATCAGTAGAAGCACAAGCTGTCGTTCCGCCGCTAGCCCGGCAGGCAAATCTGATGCAGGAACCGCCCGAGATTGCCACGAAAACGGCGACCGATCTCAGTGAGGACGACGTCAGGCGATTGAATACCCGGTTGCTGTTTGCTAACAAGTCGCTGGCCGCTGCCAATGCGGATCTGGAGACCTTCTCCTACTCGGTGGCGCACGACTTGCGCAGCCCGATCCGGCAAATAGTCGGATTCTCCAAAATACTTGCCGAAGAATATGGGCCGCAACTGCCCGAGGAGGCCAGTCGTTACGTAGATAAGGTGGTACAGAGCGCGCAGCAGATGGGTGTCCTGATAGACAGCTTGCTGCAACTGGCCCAGGTCGGTCGGCAACCCGTGCATTTGCAATTGACACCACTCAATTCGTTGCTCGAATCCGCATTGGAGTCGGTGCAGGCAGATTGTGTGGGACGCAACATTGAGTGGCGTATCGAGCGGCTGTCCAGTATCCAGTGCGATCGCGGCTTGATGACGCAGTTATTCGTCAATCTGCTCGCCAATGCGCTGAAGTACTCACGAGGCGCCGATCCTGCGGTGATTCGCGTAGGACAAATGACCGTGCACGATGGACAGATTTTTTTCGTGCGCGACAACGGCGTCGGCTTCGACATGCAATACGCAGATAAATTGTTCGGGGTATTTCATCGGCTGCATTCGAGCAGCGAATTCGAAGGCATCGGTATGGGCCTGGCCACCGCCGAACGCATTATCCGCAAACATGGTGGACATATCTGGGCCGAAGCGGTGCCCAAGCGGGGCGCCAGCTTTTATTTCACGGTATGCGCTGGCGCTACCGAGCGCGCTGCCAGTGTTACTGAATGCTGATATGACCGGCATGCCCGATGATGCTGCTGAAATCGACATTCTATTGGTCGAAGACAATCCGTCTGACGCAGAACTGGCGGTGCGCGAATTGCGACGGCAAGAATTAGCCAACCGGATTCATACTGTTGGCGATGGTGCGGAAGCCCTGGACTTCGTTTTTTGTCGTGGCGAGTATCAGAACCGCTCGTTTTCGCGTCCACCCAAGGTGGTGTTGCTCGACATCAAACTGCCGAAAGTAGATGGCCTGCAGGTGCTTGCAGCCATGAAACAGGATCCGCGCACCCAGGCGATTCCCGTGGTGATCATGACTGGTTCGGCCGAGCAGCGCGACTTGCTTGCAAGCTACAGGCTGGGCGTGAATGCCTTCATTCAGAAGCCGGTGGATTTCGACGCATTTCGCCGGGTCATCCAAAGTGTCGGCCTGTTCTGGCTGTCCATAAACAAAGCGCCGGCGGAAGTATTTGTAGATCCGCCTGCGTGACGATTGTTGCAGATTGGTGCGGCCGAGACATATTTCGTGAATGTTAGTCAACGAACAGACATGCTAGTAGCGCGACTGATTCACTAGCAACTCAACTGCGTTAATGCGCAGCGGAGGTGGTTGTGTCGCAACGAATATTAGTCATCCAAGCTGATGTTGTGCAGGCGAACGTTATTCGCCGCAGCTTGTTGTCGGCATATGAGGCAACGCTTCAGGTTGAATGGGTGCGCAACTGCGCCGAGGGAGTGCTGCGGCTGGAAAATGTATCTCGCCAGGCAGCGGATCCGATCACGGCGATCATCGCCGACCTGTTTCTGTCGGATAGTCAGGGCGTTGATACCGTAGAGCGCCTGTTGAGGGTCGCGCCGCATGTCCCGATTCTGCTGCTGTGCAGCCCGCAACACGAAGCTATCGCTAGGCTCGCAATTCAACGCGGCGCACATGACTACTTGTTGAGAGACAACCTCAATAGTGAGGTGTTGATGAAATCATTGCTTAGTATGATTGGGCGTGCGGCAAACATCGGCGCGCTGTTTGAAGAAAATGAACGTGCCCAGGCAGTACTTAATAGCATTGGCGACGCAATCATCAGTGTCGATCCTGAGGGTGAAGTCACTTATCTCAATGCAGTCGCTGAATCCCTGACTGGCTGGCCCCACACGGAAGCAGTTGGGCAGACTAGCGAGAAGGTATTGCGCATCGTAGATGCAACGACGCGCGAATCTGTGCCCAATCCGTTGACCGCTGCGATGATCGCGAACGAGACGTTGGTGCTACCGCCGAATAGTATATGTATCCGTCGTGATGGCGTTGAGATTGCCATCGAAGATTCCACCGCGCCCATTCACGATCATCATGGCCAGCTCACCGGCGCGGTGATGGTGTTTCACGATGTCAGTGCGGCGCGCGCGCAGGCAATGAGGCTTTCGCATCTTGCATGGCACGACAGCCTCACGGATTTACCCAATAGCACGTTGTTCAACGATCGGTTGACTCAGGCCATGGCGTTGGCGCATCGCCATGGACACAAACTGGCGGTGATATTCGTTGATGTGGATCGCTTCAAAATCGTGAATGACTCGCTGGGGCACCTCATTGGCGACCGCCTGCTGCAATCTGTGGCGCACCGTTTGCAATCCTGTGTGCGCAGTACGGATACGGTCAGCCGACGCGGCGGTGATGAGTTTGTCATCCTGCTTTCGGAAGTCGCGCATGCCGAGGATGCCGGCATCTGCGCCGAAAAAATCCTTGCGGATTTTAGCGCGCCGCATTTTATCGACCAGCACGCTGTGCAAGTGACGGCTAGCCTGGGAATCGCCACCTACCCGGACGATGGCACCGAAGCGGAGACGCTATTGCGAAACGCGGATTTCGCGATGTACTACGCCAAGGACAGTGGTCGGCACCGCTATCAATTCTTCAAACCGGCATTGAATCTGCGCGCCAACGGTCAGCAGACCGTTGACGACGACTTGCGTCAGGCTCTGGCTCGAAATGAGTTCATCCTGCACTACCAGCCGAAAATCAATTTGATGACTGGCGACATCTTCGGTGTAGAGGCGCTGGTACGCTGGCATCACCCGCAACGAGGACTGATGCTGCCAGGGGAATTCATCGCCGCTGCGGAGGCGTCTGGACACATTGTGCCTTTGGGTCGCTGGGTGTTACGCGAAGCTTGTCGACAAGCGCGGCGTTGGCGCGACGCGGGGCTGCCGGCGCTGAATATGGCGATTAATGTTTCGCCGCTGGAACTTCGGTCAGATAATTTTATTGCCGATGTGTATGCAGCATTGTTAGACACCGGCCTGGAGCCGGGCGATGTGGAGTTTGAACTCACCGATTCAGTACTGATGCACGACTCGGATCAAGTCATCGCCGTGCTGCAAGTGCTCAAGCAAGCCGGTGTGCAGTTGGCGTTGGATGACTTCGGCGCCGGTCGATGGAGTTTGTGCGATCTGAAGCGACTACCTGTCAATACCTTGAACCTCGATCCTGCAATTGTGCGTCAGCTAGGTACCGGGACGGAAAGCGCCAGCATTTTCGACAACGCCATCGGCGCACTGATGGGCATGAGCATCGACGTCAACATGAAGATGCGCGTGGTGGCCAAGGGCGTCGAGACGCACCAGGAATTGTTGTTCTTACAGTCGCACCGATGCGCTGGTGGGCAGGGTCACTACTTCAGTCAACCGTTAGAGGTGCCTGAGATCACCAAGCTGCTAGAAGAAATCGTGCAGACGCAATGCTTGCTCGCCTGATTTTGGGAAGGTCTGATTAACTGCATTTAGGATGCTTCGACTCCGCTCAGCGACCGGAAAACTGCGCATCTTTCCGGTCATCGAGCGGAGTCGAGATGTCTTGATGGGGTGCGGTGCCGTGATGGGGTGCGGTGCCGGGTCGAAGGTTCGAAGTTATTTAAGTTAATTGTGGACAGCGCAGCTAAAGGCATGCGAAGAGAAATACGTATGAACCTACGGACCGGCACCATTCACTCACAGGTCGGCTGTCTACGATGATTGATCGATCCGGGCACGATTCCCGGTGGTCACGCAATGCCACGAGCATTCGTGACCAACCGAGGCGACGCATATACCGCCTCGGTTGGGTGCCTGGCTTTAGCCCAAGCGTTTACTTACCGGCGGGGGGCCGTCGTTCGGGGAGGGGGAGGGCAGCCAGGACCCACACAGATATTTCTTTGTCCTCCGGCCACACGAATTTTTTCTTTACTCGTCAGTTCCCTGGTCATTGAGGGCACCGCTTTTGGCATCGATACATTACGTTCGATTTTCATTAGGTCTTTCCTTATTAATAATATATCCCCCTTATCTACACGCATCCACGCCCGGGGAAGAATGAAGGCGTGAAACTCTTTTCGTTTTTTAACTCTTCAGTCGTCGATCAGTCATTAGTTCTTAGAACCCGTTTAAAGTCTTTTGAGTAACAAAGCCAAGAAGGCGAAGTGAATGAACTCCAAGCTGGTGTTAATCTTGCGCTCGTAGTTCTTCCACAACCGCCGACATTTCTCCAGCCAGGCGAATGAACGCTCCACCACCCATCGTTTCGGAATGACTGCAAAGGTGGGCAGCTCACTGCGCTTGGCAATCTGCACCGCTGCACCCAATATCACTTTGAACGCTTGCGCACATCGCATGAAATACTTTGAATAGGTTCTTGATTGCTGCCAAAACTAGTGAGCCACTCGTCCCTAAGCAATAGATAATTTTGAATAGAGTGTATTTTTCTGGCGTTGATGGTTTGGAAAAATCGCTCCGAACCAATAGTTATTTACCCAGCTCGAAAACATATCTGATCGGACAAGACACTTCGACAGTGACCGGAAAAATATTATCCAGTCGCTGAGCCTGTCGAAGCGTCTTGATTCCATCAGATGTATTTACAGGCCAGCTAAATAACCGCACCAGGGTTGTTAAGGCGATAAGGAATTCCGGCTGATGCCGCGCCGCCGAGTTTCATCTGGATATTTAGGGACAGACCTACGTGTCTGCCGTTCTGAATGCAGTGTGGAAGGAACGGAGGGGCAGACATCGAGGTCTACTACAATCGACACCGGCTCCATTCAACGCTGGGCTATCTCAGCCCAGTCGAACTCGAGCTATCCAAAGGTCGCTTAACAGACTGTCCGTTTTTCTGGGGAAAGATCATGACCGCGTCCACAGGACGCGGGTTTCTTTATTCATACTAAATCAAGAAAGTAATGGTTGAACCTGATTGATATAGACCCACTCCGGTGAATGATAGCGTCTGACATACTTGAAAAAGCTAATAGCCTTATCGTCCTCGCTGTATTGAATAAATCGATTTGCCTGATCGCAATACCAAACATCTGATTCGTCAATTTGGTTTTTGGTGTAAGAGCCTAGTTGTGAGTAAATCACTCGTTTACTTGATCCATCGTCAATACGTTGACCACCGAACTCCATCATGCAGCACAAGTCTTCGTTTACCATTATCAGGTTCTTGGCTAATGCTGCCTCTAGCATTACTAATGATGCCGTCTCGCTAATGCTTGGCATCACAAACATATCACTGACTCTCATTAAGTCGGTGACAACTTGTCTGGGAACTCCCAATTCCCATTCTTTTCCAAGCTCAGAGGTAATAATCAAGTCTGAGCTTACCCCCAGCTTTTCTCCTTCCTCTCTCATACTCTGAGTGAATTTGATTTCATCTTCACCGTTTGCCCAGCTATTACAGATAATTAATTTAACTTTTTTCTGATGAGCTTTGATATTGGCCATTAAATTTATCAGTTTATGAGGCTGTTTGGCGTATGTACATCTGGTGGGGTAAACACAAATATAATCTTGATCCCATAATTTATAATCAGTCCATAGCTTTTTAGTAAGATCATGGAAGTCGTATAGACCAAGAGGAGAAACGGTGTTGAAGACTTTTCTTACTGCTCCTTCTGGAATATTCAACATCTCGGCTACCTTAGTTATATCGGTGCCGTTGGGATAACAGTATTGAGAATTTGGCAGACCCCGATATAGTTCACTCATTGGCCAGGTCTCTTCTCGACGTTGACCGGGACCTGAGTGGACCCAATGTAACCATTTTATATTTGGTAGTTCTTTTTGAGCTTCTCGAATTGCACAGTTCGCCCATAAATAGCAATCCAAAAACAGTAGATCGTGAGTGATCACGTGGTCTAGATCTGCCAACACAGTTTTTAGTACAGATCCAGCCTCATTAACGTAACTAATAAAAGTACCTTCATTCCATTTATCTGTGCCAGGTTCGGAGTAGTCTTTTATTCTGGGATAAGTTCTTACCTCTACGTTTTTGGGGACTTTTCCGTGGTCGGTAAAGTCTGAGGTTGTGATAAATACAAGCTCAAACTCATGGTCTTTTAACATTTCCAGGTGGTCTCTAGCGACTCCAGCAATGCTGTATGCAGGATTTAGGTCGCTTAGTGCCACTAGTAAACCAACTTTCATAATAAAGGCTCTTCGCGTAAATGAGTGAGTAGTTTTGAACTGATTGTAGCAATTGGTGCTGGCTTTACCGATGTATTCTGATCTTTAACGGGCTTGAGTTTGAGGATAGGAAGAATAAATACTCTTTATGGCAGAAGCCAATCTGCCGAGCAGCACAGAGAGTAGCGACCCCAGGCGCCGCCTGCCTCTGCATCCGGGCGGATCTTGCGCGTTGATATCCGATTTCTCCGTGCGGGTGCGATGCAAGGTCGAAGGTTCGAAGTTATTTAAGTTAATTGTGGACAGCGCAGCTAAAGACATGCGAAGAGAAATACCTGCGAACCAACCGGCACTATTCACGCGATTCACGATTGCGTAGATGTGCACTAACTATGCTCTCCCTCGATTTCTCATGTGGACCGATTTCTTATGGACCCAACGTCTCATAGGGATATGACTCCGGGCACGATTGTGATGTCAATCGCTGCGGCTGTAGGATGACGCTAACCACAACAAAAGCAAACCAGGGGGACCACATGCACGTCCAACTCGCGTCCTTCTTGCGAACAACGCTGCCGCTAGATCTATCGCAGCTCGATCAGATCGACAGCCGCTACCATTCAGTCTGGCTGCCAGACCACTTGGTGAGCTTTTGGCCCGATTCTATCTGGACACCGGAGTTTACCGACCTCGCTACGATCTCGCCGTCGCCGCACCGCTACGTGGACAGTCTCGCGGTGGCGGCTGCGGTGGCTGTGCTGACCAAGAACGTGCGCATCGCCACCTGTGTGGTGGACACCGTGCGCCGCCATCCGGCCATGCTGGCGCAAACCGCGCTCACCATCGACCATCTTTCGCGCGGGCGCTTCATCCTCGGCCTGAGCTGCGGCGAAGCAGAGAATTGCACACCGTATGGTTTCGACTTTCGCAAACCGGTCAGCCGTTTTGAGGAAGCACTGAAGGTTATCCGCCTGCTCTGGGAAAGCGATGGCCCGGTCGATTTCGACAGCGAATTTTTCAAACTGCATCATGCCCGACTCGACACCGAGCCCTTCGCAGGGCGGTTTCCGCCGATCTGGATCGGCGCGAGCGGGCCGCGCATGCTTGATATCGCCGGTCGCTACGCAGAAGGCTGGTGGCCCGTTGGCTGCGACGCGCCCGAATCGTACGCCAGAATGTTGCAACAACTTCGCGCCAACGCCGAGCGCGCCGGTCGCGATCCCCTGGCCATCACGCCGGCATTGATCACAGTTGCCTTGATCGGCGATGAAGCCGAGTTGCAGGAGATCGTTAAAGCGCCGCTGATCAAAGCGTACCTGCTGCAGCTTCCCGCGTCCGCGCTCGCCCAGCGCGGCTTCAAGCATCCCATGGGCGATCACTGGCGCGGCATCCATGACCTCGATCCGAGCGCTTTTTCGCGCGAGGCCATGCTCGATTTCCTGTCCAAGGTGGATGACGAGATGGTGCTCGCTGTCGTCCCGCACGGCACGCCGCAACAAGTCGCGTGCCATTACCAGCGTTATGTAGATGCCGGCATGCGAACGATGAAGGTCCTCGATTACGGCGGCATGGCTGGCTTGAAGTTTGGTGCCCGCTCCGCGCATAAAGTACGGGAGACCGAGGACGAGTTCATGAAGTTGGTAGGCACCGCATGAGCAGCGCCACATCGAACGCAGTGCCGCTGCTGCAAGCCGACACTTTACTGGAGAAAGCGAAAGCGCAAACCGGCTTCAGCGATGTGGGTGACGAGACACTGGTGACTCGGCTGCGGCTGGTTGTCGACTACATCAATAGCTTCAGCCTGGACGCGGCGGGCCAAGAAGCTGCGAGGGATGTCTGCCTCTGGCTGCTGACTTCCCGACTGCAGTTCATTGAGGACCGCACACGTTATCCAATCGCGGCGGAGAAGATCGAACGCCCACTGTTCGCCACCGGCGAGCCGCGCTCCGGCACGACGCTACTGCACGCGTTGCTGGCCACCGATCCGAACGCGCGGGCATTGCGATTCTGGGAAGTGATGTATCCGTCGCCGCCACCAGGGCTCGCGACTTCAGACGATCCACGACGCGCGCTTGCGGACGAAGATTGGCGCGATATCCTGCGCCGCCTTCCCCAATGGCTGGTTAGTCATCCCTACAATGACATGCTTGGTGACGGCTTGCCCGAGTGCGAACGTACCTGGGCGTGGGACTTCCGCGTAGTGACGCCCACTGCGTGGTGGCGCGTGCCTATCGAGATGAATATCGGGCTGCCTGCCGATCCAGCCACGCAGTACCGGCTGCACAAGATGATGCTGCAACACTGCCAATATGCGCGGCCCAAGAAATACTGGGTGCTGAAGGGCTTTCACGGCGCGCGACTCGCAGCGCTGTTCGACACGTATCCTGATGCGCGGCTCATCTGGACGCACAGAGATCCGGTTCAGCTCCTGGCTTCAAAGATCAAACTCCTCGGCGAGTTGATCGAAGGCATGGCTGGAAGACCGCTGGACTGGCGCGAGCACGCTGCAACACAACTGCGCTACACCCGCGCCGGCATTCACGCCGTCATGACGGATCCGATGGCGATGGATCCGCGCGTCCATCACGTTCGATACCAGGATTTCGTGGCCAATCCGGTAGCGACGATTCGTGGCTTCTACGAAAAATGCGACGTGCCGTTCGGATCCGACACCGAAGCAGCCATGCAGCACTATCTGCAAAACAATCGCGGCGACCGGTACGGCAAGTTCACTTACTCAACCGATCTCATCGGCGAGGATATCGATGCGCTGCACGCCGAGTTCGCGCCCTATCGCGAACGCTTTGGTATCGACATCGAGCAGCGAAACTAACGGCGCTCGGGTATCGAACCTGAGCACAGTCTTCGATTTCAAGGAGCGCCCCCATGCATGATCGAGTCTCTGTTAATGCGATTTGCTTTCCAGGCGAACCTCTGGAAAAAGTCATGGGCTATTGGCGCGAACTTGCCCCGCACAGGGTGAGCTTGGTTAGCCAGTTTCTCGCACGCGAGTCGCTTGCTTCGACCAAAGCACTGCTCGGCGCAACGGACTATCAAATCGAAACCGTCACGCACTTATTTTCGCCGCGCGCCCCGCTCTCGGATCGTGCGGGATGGGAAGTCGCGCGCAAGCATCTTGCCGAGATCATCACAGGCGCCGAGGCAGTGGGCGCGAAATCCATCTACATGCTGACAGGCGCTCGCGGCCCGCTCATCTGGGAAGCAGCGGCCGAAGCCTTCGCTGAGGCGATTGCACCCTGCGTACGCCAAGCGAAAGAGGCGGGCGTTGCACTACTGACTGAGCCTGCCTCACCTTCTTACGCTGACTTGCATATTGCGCATTCGCTTAAGGATACGGTGCTGCTTGCCGAAACTGCCGACATCGGCGTGTCGATCGATCTTTTTCCCTGTTGGGCCGAAGCAGGTTTGCAGGAGACAATTATTCGCGCGCTGCCGCGCTGCGGCCTCGTGCAGGTCGGCGACTATGTGCTCGGTGATCGAGGCGCACCCTGTCGCGCTGTCGTCGGCGAAGGTGACCTCCCTATTGAGCGAATGTTGGGCTGGATTTTTGACGCGGGTTATAAGGGTGCCATCGATCTGGAGCTGCTCGGCCCGCGCATCGACCAGGCCGGATGGGTGGAAGCTGCGCGTCGCTCGGCCAACAAGGTTGGCGAAATCCTTGCGTCGCACCATCGCTGAATGGTTCACGATGCTGCGGGGGGAGTGTCAGGATGTTGAACAAGCAATGGATAGACCTTTCGACACTTTGTTAGAACCTATCTCAAAATCGACTGCACCTACATTCCCTCCCCCGGCGACCGGGGGAGGAGGTAATTAACACCTGGAGGCTTTGATATGGCTTTTGGAGATTCTCCACACGATGAATCCCTGCGCGCAGCGTGGCGAGACTTCTGCGCAAAATTGCAGTCGGCCGGGGATCAAGTTTTCAGCGAGTACCATCCAGCGAACCCGTTGCAGCGCGTCGATGGTTTTCGTTTCCTCGCGCAAAACTTAGGTCAAGCGTTTGACTTGGCGCTGGAGACGAAGAACACGCGCTATCCTGTCATCCACGCTTTTTGCACTCCCTACTGCAAGCTGGGCGGCGACAATGCCGACTTCACTTATCAGCAAGCGTGGATTGATGGCAACTCGATCTACAAAATATCCGGCACCAAAGGCACCGCGCGTTTTTTGAACATCACGGTACAAGGCGCGCGTCCCGAAAAAATCCCTGGCACCAACCACCGCAGCCTGCACGACCCGTTCGGCGACATCCCCGAAAGCAACTTGTTTGGCAATGAGCTGCAAACATCATCGGACGGCAG
>JANMSB010000034.1:0-2696 GCA_031388915.1 Pseudomonadota bacterium
GCCCAAGCCGATAATCACATTCACCTGCAAGGTGTGTCGGCAACGACGACTTAAGCGTAGACAGGTGCCTAAGCGCCGTAGGTCGCTGCCGATTAACACCACATCCGCTGATGCCAGCGCGATGTCGGAACCGCCAATGCCCATGGCGACGCCCACCACACCGGCTTTCAATGCCAACGAATCGTTAATGCCATCGCCCACTACCATGGGCCGGAAACCCGCGTCGATCTCGGCTTTGACACGCACTAGCTTGTCTTCCGGTAGTGCCTGCGCAACCACTTCATGGATGCCGACTTTCTGCGCCAAGGTATGCGCGACGCTGGCGCGATCACCGGTGAGCAATAGCTGCCGCGTCAAACCCTGCTCGCGCAGATCAGTCATGGCAATGGCCGCTTCGGGACGCAGCGTGTCGGCAAGCAATAGCCACGCTGCAAACTGACCATTCATAGACAGCCCCGCGATAGGACCATCATGGTTAGGCACCGGGGCTGTCACGATGCCAAGCTGAGTAAATAACTCGGGGCGTCCTAGCGCTACTTCTCCGACGATCTCTGTGTTCGGGACCGTCTGTGCCACCACACCCAAGCCAGGTCGTTCGCGCGTATCGGTGAGTGCGATGTAGGCATCGCTACTACACTGCGCCGCCAACGTGCGACTGACCGGATGGCTACTCGCCGCGCCTAAACTAGCGGCGAGACGCAAGACTAATTTCGCATCAACGTCTGCTTGCGTTTGAATTTCCTGCAAGCGCAGCGCACCGACACTCAAGGTGCCGGTCTTGTCGATGACCAACGAAGTGGTATCAGCTAGCTCTTCCAAAAATGCCGAGCCGCGAATCAAAATGCCATGCCGCGCCGCAACTGCAATACCGGCAATGGACGTGGCCGGCGCCGATAGCGCCAGCGCACAGGGACAAGCCGCCACCAACACCGCTAACATGGCTTGCGCATTGTTGGACACAAACCACGTCAACGCAGCAATCAACAATACCAGTATCAAATACTGTCCAGCATGGCGTTCCAGTAAGCGGGTAATGGGTGGCTTGGCGCGTTCTGCATCCTGCATCAGGGCAATCACTTTTCCTAAAGTAGATTCGCTACCGGTGCGCGTGACTTCAATTCGCAGCAATCCATCCAGGTTGATCGCGCCGCCGAATACTTCCATACCCATCGACACTTCCACCGGCACCGATTCGCCGGTAATAGGTGCGGTATCCAAGCTGGCTTGGCCAGTGAGCACTCGGCCATCGGCGGGAATGCGATCACCCGCGCGCACTTCCACGTGGTCACCACGTCGCAACTCAATGTTGTCCACTTCGGTGATGCTGCCATCGGCCTCGACTTTTCTGGCCTGGCTGTGCGTGAGACGCGCCAATGCGCTGATGGCTTCCTGCGAACCGATCACGCTGCGTTCTTCCAACACATGACCAAAGATCATCACAATGGGCAGCAACACTGCCGTCAGCAAATCGCCGGTAGCCCAGGCGCCGATCATCGCCAGCGCAATCAACAAGTCAGTCACGCCATGTAAATTCGGATAACGCAGCGCATACCAACCGGCGCGCACCACGGGTACGGCAACTAACAATGCTGCGGAACCCAATAACAACTGACCGACACCAGTTTGCGCCGGCGCGAAGAATATCCACAACAGTCCCAGGGTTAGCAAACCCAAAGCCAACATCGCTATCGTCAACTGACGCGCGGCGCTGCGTTGCTCCGTCAACGTTAACACCGGCGTGATAGTAGCGGTGCTCATCGCGTGGCTCCGGGAATAATCAACTGGGCATCGTCCTGAGGATTCACCGTCGTAATCGAGCCCGCCTTAGACAGAATGCCCGGCATACGCTCGCGATACACACGCATCAGCAATCCCGGTTCGGTGCGCGCCTTGATGGACTGCGTTAAATGCAACACCGTCGCAGTATCCGTTTGCGCCTTGGACAGGCGTTCCGATGCCTGGGCTTGTGCCACTTGCAAGCTGCGGTCTGCCGCTTGTGTGGCTTGTTGCATGATGCGCGCCGCTTCGGTACGGGCATCGGCAATGTTCTGTTCGGCCTGTTGACTGGCTGTCAACACACCATTGAACGCATTCAGCGTGTCGCGTGGCAGCGAGGACTGCACATCGACGCGGGTCGCTTCGATGCCTATGCCCGAACCCTCGGCTTGCAATGCCACTAAGCGTCGATTGATGTCGTTCAATAAATCGCCACGCAGGCGTTCGCGCCGTTCGGCGTCCTGAGTGCCGCTACCGATCAACTCCGGGCGTGCCACTAGAATCGTATCCAGATCGCGCGCCGCACATACCACCACGGCGCTGCGCGTCACTAGGCGATCCAGCGCCGGCAACACATGTTCATCCTGCAACACATACGCCATGGGATCGACGACTTTGTAATACACGCGCACATCCAGTTGTACGATGCCAGCATCGCCGGTCAACAAGTAGCCGGAACCCGCCAAGGCATCGCTAACTGGCCCGCCCTCATCGTCGTCATACGACATGGCATCGGCTTGTATGGCTTGCTCAGAACGCAACAATGCTTGCACGTGGCGCTCCAGCACGGCTTCAGCAGTGGGCAACAACACCACTTGCTCAATGGGCTGTGGCCAGGCCCACAACAATCCGGACTGTTGCACCCGCGTGATCGCCCCCATGCGCAACACCACGGCGCGACTCTCGGCGCCGATCTCACG
>JANMSB010000097.1:0-2465 GCA_031388915.1 Pseudomonadota bacterium
AACAGAGAGGGTTCGAGTTGGCTCTCCACCGGGGCGTCGCTGGTCAAGACTGGCATAAGGGATCCACCGTGATCGTATGCGTTGCAATAGCGCTCTGGCCCAGGCCTGCGCGGATCGGCGCCGGATGCTAACGCACCTTGCTGTGTTTCTACCATGGGTATCCAAGCCGATTAGTGCGGCCGCGAAATGCGGCTGCTAAGGAACCTCTGATTAATTGTCATTTCGACCGCAGGGAGAAATCTTTCTTGCTTGAATGTTTTGAGTATCAAACACATGCAAGATTTCTCCCGTTGGTCGAAATGACACGTACCCAATTAATCAGAGGTTCCCTAAGAGCCACTACGTTGACGACGGCGCGCCGGATGCAGCAGCAGATTTTTTTCACATCGGCCAGCGCACCACCAACCATTGCACCGCCACGGCGGCAATGGACAACGATGCCAGCGGTAGCGCCACGCGTTCGATGGCCTGCCGTCGGGCCACCCACCACAACACCGGCACACACAGCGCGGCGACGCCCAACTGCGCCGCTTCGATGCCTAAGTTGAAGGACGCCAGCGACCACAAATCGATGCGCGCCGTCAGCAGTTCGGCCAGCGCGCCGGCAAAGCCCAACCCATGCACCAGGCCAAAGCCAAACGCCAAAGCCAAGGACAAGCGCCAACCCTGACTGCCCATACGCCGCGACAGTGTGAGCAGCGCGGTCAAAAACACCGAGGCGGCAATGGCGATTTCCACTGGCCCGGACGGCAACGCGACATGCCCGGTAGCCGCCAGCACCAAGGTAATGGAATGCGCCAGAGTAAATGCGGTAATCACTGCGGTGGCGCGCCGGGCAATGTGGCGCAATGCTTGTTGCCGATGCATTGTTGGCTGTCGCACCAAGCCAATGAGCAACACCATTAGGAACGCCAGATGATCGTAGCCGGTAAGCAGGTGCACCACGCCCTGTGCAAAAAATTCGCGACTGCGCACCAGCTTCGATTCGCTCGCCTGCCAGCGCGGCGCGGTGGCGGTTAGCAACGCCTGTTGCCGTTCACCCGCAAGGCTCGTGTACTCCAGCAGCGTGCGGTGACCTGGATCGAACGCATACCAACCGGCATTGTCGATTACCAACCCGGCATCGGCTGCGCACCGTGCATTGAAGTGCAAACGTAGGTAAGGGCCATCACCGTGATCGGCCAATTCCTGCGCTAATGCTGGCTGCAACACGCATGCCGCAGCGCCGCGCTGCAAGCGAGTGCGCGCTGCGATGGCATCCGCTATGCGCCCACCGTCAGCGTTCAGTTCGGCCCAGAGGATGTTGCCATCGGCATTACCGTCCAACCCCAATAGCAAATCCATGTCGCGCACTGCTACGTCCATGGCAATGGTGAATGTGGTCGCGTCGCGTTGTTGCACGCTGAGAAAGCTGGAACTGGCGGTGTGCGCCTGTGCGGTGAGCGCGCTGAGCAGGAGCATTGCCACGCAAGTAAGGAGGTGCGGTACGAATCTAAGGACGGCCCGATTAACCCGGTCATTTCGAGCGCAGCGAGAAATCTTTCCTTGCGCAGCGTGCGCCACTGCACGCACCTGAAAGATTTCTCCCTTGGGTCGAAATGACAGCAGGGAATAAAGTAGATATTCCGTCATGCCGTTCATCGCTGCGCCACCCAGTAACGATCCAATCGAACATCCCGATAACTGCGTTGCACCTGCCACTGCCGCACTTGGTGTAGCGCGGCTTGATCATTAACCGCCACAGCCGTGGCCGCCAGCAACAAGGCGTCCTCCGGATCGCGACGATCGCTGAAGTTGTCGAGCGCTGTGCCATGCGCGCGTGGCGCATCACGCAACACCGACAACTCAAAGCGTGCTTGGTCGCGTAATTGACCGCGCTCACCGCGTTGCCGCGCTTCGGCCCACGCTAGTTGCAATTGTTTGGCAGCGGCACTGCGGCCATCGCCCTCTGCCAATACCCTGCGCAATTGATCGGCGCTGGAATGGCCTTGACTGGCAATATGCAACGCCTGGTCACGACGGCCCTGCGACAGCAACCAATCCGCATAGGCGATGCGCGGATAGTGATTGTCGGCATCCAGTTGCACAGCCTGGCGATGCCATTGCTCGGCAGTTCTATTGTCGCCCAAGCGCGCGGCGAATTCCGCGGCAATGCCCGCAGCCCAACTGCGAACCGATGGTATTGAGGGTTGAGTTTGCAATGCCGCGCTCAACATTGAATAGGCATGCGGTAGATTTGATTGCCCATGCGTCTGTGCCAAACAGGTGGTGGAGGTCAGCACATCCACTAAAGTAGTTAGCGCCACACAATCGGGTCGCGCCGCATCGGCCTTGCCCAGTTGCACGCGCAACTGCGCACGCATCAGTCGCGCCGCCACATTGCGTGGCGCGCGCGCCAACACCGCAGTCAACACCTGCTCTGCGCCGGCAAAGTCGTGTCGATACTGCAACACTTCGGCACGCAA
>JANMSB010000106.1:0-5181 GCA_031388915.1 Pseudomonadota bacterium
CGCGAGCGAATTTTGGTGCGCACCCGTCGCCAGCAAAGCGATCATTCGCAATATGAAAAGCTGGATACGCAACGCGAGTTTCAAATCGTCAGCGAAGGCGCGCATCGTTTCTATGTGAACTTCAGCGATTACTTGGATACCGGGTTGTTCTTGGATCACCGCATCACGCGCCAGCGATTAGGCGAGTTGTGTAAGGGCAAGCGTTTCTTGAATCTGTTTGCCTATACCGGTGCAGCTACGGTGCATGCCATTGGCGGCGGCGCGCTTGCCTCAACCACCGTGGATATGTCCTATACCTACTTGGAGTGGGCCGACAAGAATTTGCAGCTCAATGGTATGGATGCGCCGCTGCACGAGTTGATTCAGGCGGACTGTCTGCATTGGTTGGAGCACGAGGCCCAGGCCAAGCAGCGGCAGTACGAGGTGATTTTTATCGATCCCCCCACGTTCTCGCGCTCCAAACGCATGGCGCGCGATTTCGAAGTGCAGACCGATCATGTGCAATTGCTTCGCTGGGCCAGTGAATTGCTGGCGCCGGGCGGCGTGATGGTGTTTTCCAACAACTACACTCGCTTCAAGCTCGATAAGGCGGCGCTGGCGGATTTCCAGATCCAGGATTGGACTCGCGAGACCCTGCCGAAGGACTTTGAGCGCAACCCGAAAATTCATTGCTGCTTTGCCATAAAGCGTGCCTGAGCGCGGCGCATTGCGCATTGCTGCGCAGCAACAGCCGTTCTTGGCTGGGAAGGGAAATCAACAAAGTGGAAATTTCCCGGGAAAAACCCATCCTGAGATGCGGCAAAAGCGGCGCCACATTGCCATGACGGGCCTGTTACCGCAAAATTGCGCCTTCATTTCAGTCCCCATCCCATCACAGAGTTTTTAGGCTGGTTTCCCATGAGCGGCGATCCGTTTCAGGTGCGTTTTCATTCCAAACTGGGTGTGGTCATCTATGACCCCCTGGCGCAGATGGGCATCGCCAAGGAACAGATGCGTTTGTTCAAAATAACCAGCATGTCGATGACGACTTTTCGTCGCGATATCGTCAGCAAAGATTTGGGTACCGGTGAGCCGGACGTGATTCAGGAATCGGCGAATGCCGTGGATGCCTATCGCGCCGCCCGGGTCAGCAAACTCAAGCCGTATTGCAGCAACTGCCGTCGTCACTTTGGGTCCGTGGATTTTTCCGTGTGTACCGATTGCAGCGCGGTGCGTTGCACCTGCGGCACCTGTAGTTGCGTCGCTAAAAAGCGCAAAGCCGCCTAGGGGCGGGTTTCAAACCCGCCCGTACATTAATCAGCGTGGATATCTTCCGCATCTTTACCGTCGAGGCGGCGCATCGCCTGCCGAATGTGCCTGCGGGGCACAAGTGCTCGCGCCTGCACGGCCATTCGTTTCGCATCGAACTGCATATTTCCGGCGCGGTGGATGCAGGCACCGGCTGGGTGATGGATTTCGCCGACGTAAAGGCCATTTTTCAGCCCATTTACGACCGCCTGGACCATCACTACTTGAACGACATTCCGGGTCTCGAGAATCCCACCAGCGAAAATCTGGCGCGCTGGATTTGGCATGAAACCAAACCGCAACTGCCGGGTTTGAGCAAAGTGGTGCTGCACGAAACCTGCACCAGCGGCTGCGTCTTTAGCGGCTAGTGTAGTGAATCACGCTATGTGGAACTTAAAGGAAGCGTCTGGTGTTGCCCACACTGCGTCTGGGTTCCATATAAAACAACACATTCATTTAAGTTGCTTCAAGAATGGCTAGCTGATCGGCTGGTCCATAGCCGCGCTACCCCTCCGACCCCGCTTAATTAAGCCGTCTACCGGCCGATATATCTATCGGCTAATCATGCGCCGGTTGCGCCTAGGTAGGACGTGCTCAATCCCAACGACACCATGCAGATGCCGCGGTTTCATCCGCGCACGGCCCCCGGCCGTCCGCTGGAAGTGGGTTGGGTGCAGGCGTTGGGTCGCTGGTGCTGGCATTTGTTGGTGTTGCCGGCCGATGAGGCTGGCGCTTGGCCGCGTTGGATGCAACGCACGGTCAAGCCGGCGATTCTGTGGCTGGCCAAGCTGTTGCAGGTGCGCAATCCACGCAGTGTGCGTTCGTGGCTGGCGCATTTGTTCCTGGTGACGCCTTCGCAAAAGGACTGGCTGGATACGCAACTGTATTTGCGCGCACGGCAACGCAAAACGATTTCAATTCGTGCCTTGCTACAGCAGGCGCTGCATCCATGGCTTGCGCCGATAGCATGGTCGGCATCGCAACAGATTGAAGTGCAATCCCTGCGTCTGAGCCTGTACTGGTCACGCGCCTTACCGGTGCTGCGTTATGGCGTCATCGCCTTGGTGTTGGTGTTGTTCGTCATGTCCGCTACCACGCCGCTGACGTTGACACAGCAATACTGGGTGTTACTGACCATGTGGCTGATGACCATGCTAGTGCGGCAACTATCCGGCTACGGTCCGGGCGTCATCATGATTACCCTGTCGCTGGTGGCGTCGTCACGCTACATCTGGTGGCGCTGCACGCAGACGCTCGAGTTCGAATCGCTGGTCGAAGCAGTGTTGGGCATCGGGCTGTTGCTTGCCGAGTGCTACACCTGGTTCAACATGGTGATGGGTTACATCCAGAACGCGCGACCGTTGCGGCGTAAACCGGCGTCGTTGCCGGAGGACCGCAGTGTGTGGCCGACGGTGGATGTGTACATCCCCACCTACAACGAACCGTTGAAAGTAGTGAAGCCCACGGTGCTGGCCGCATTGAGCCTGGACTGGCCGGCCGACAAATTGAATGTCTACATTCTCGATGACGGTAAGCGTGAGTTGTTTCGTGAGTTCGCCACGGAGTGTGGTGCGCAATACCTGATTCGCCCCAATAATTTTCACGCCAAGGCGGGCAACCTTAATCATGCGTTGACCCTCACCCAGGGCGAGTTCATTGCCATTTTCGATTGCGACCATATTCCGGTCAGCTCGTTTCTCACCACGACCATGGGTTGGTTCCTGCGCGATAAGCAGTGCGCCATGCTGCAAACGCCGCATCACTTTTTTTCGCCCGATCCCTTTGAGCGCAACCTCGGCACCTTTCGGCGTGTGCCTAACGAAGGCAATTTGTTTTATGGCTTGATCCAGGATGGCAACGACCTGTGGAATGCAGCATTCTTCTGCGGTTCCTGCGCCGTATTGAGACGCGGCCCACTGGAAGAAGTGGGCGGCATTGCCGTGGAAACCGTCACGGAAGATGCACATACTGCATTGAAGCTGCATCGGCTGGGCTACACCACGGCGTATCTACGTCAGGTGCTGGCTGGTGGTTTGGCGACGGAGAGCTTGTCTGGCCATATTGGTCAACGCATCCGCTGGGCGCGTGGTATGGCGCAGATATTCAGGCTCGACAATCCCTTGTTCGGCAAGGGTCTGAATTTTTTCCAGCGGCTGTGTTATTCCAACGCCATGCTGCATTTCTTCTCGGGCATCCCGCGCCTGATTTTTCTTACCTCGCCGCTATCGTATTTGTTTTTTGAGTTGCACGTTATCAATGCACAGGCCTCGGCGCTGGCGGCCTTTGCCATTCCGCACATCGTGCAGTCGAGCCTGGCCAATTCGCATATTCAAGGCCGCTTCCGGCACTCGTTCTGGAACGAAGCGTATGAGGCTGTGTTGTCCTGGTACATCGCCCGTCCCACCACCATGGCGCTGATCAATCCGCGTCTCGGCAAGTTCAATGTCACGGCCAAGGGTGGTTTGGTGGAGCATGACTTTTACGATTGGCGTATCTCGGCGCCGTATCTGGTGCTGGTGTTGCTTAATGTCGCCGGTGTGGTCATTGCCATTCCACGTTTGTTGTTCTGGAATAGCTTCGAAGCCGATACCGTCATCGTCAATCTGGTGTGGACCCTGTTCAATCTGGTGTTGTTAGGCGCCGTGCTGGGCGTGGCGGCGGAGACGCGGCAAGTCCGGCAGGCGCATCGTGTGATCAAACGCATGCCGGCGAAGCTGTATTTGCCGAATGGTGTGCAGACACCTTGCACGACGGAAGACTTTTCCATGGGTGGGCTTGGCATAAAAAGTGTTGCCGCGATCATGCTCAAGCCGCGCGATCGAATTCATATTGGTTTGATGGTTGAAGGCACGGATGAAGAGTGTCGCTTCCCGGTGGAAGTAGTCATGGTGCGTCAGCAGCAGGTTGGTTTGGTGCTGTGCGAATTGAGCATGGAGCAAGAGCGCAACTATGTGCGTTGCACTTTTGCATCGCCCAGCGTGTGGCAAGACTGGGGCAAGGATGCGGACGTCGATCATCCGCTGGAGAGTTTCGCGGAAGTGTTTGCGTTCGGCGCTACCGGCTATGTGCGATTGCTGGAAAGCGTGCAAGGCGCGTTGCAGTCGTGGTGGCGTGGCGATGCCAGCGTCAAATTACAGGTGAAGGGATAACCCATGGGTTGGTGGAGCGCTTACTTTCTCGCCAAGTTGCTGCTGTATACAGGCGGTTACATCAACTTTCATGTTTGGTGGAATCTACTGTTTGCGGTGTTCACCGCCTTGCCGGCGCGCAATGATCGACAGCGTCTGACCAAGAACATGATCGCCAGCGTAGTGAGCGTGGTGTTGCTGTATCACGATTCCTGGCTGCCGCCCTTGGGGCGAGTGCTGGCGCAAACGCAGAATCTAGCCGACTTCTCACTGCCTTACTGGATCGAACTGATTGGCCGATTGATTAGCCTTAAGGTTGTGCTTGAAGTGGTGTTGCTGCTGGCAATCTATGCGTTGCTGAAACGCAAGCTACGCATGAGTACGTTTGTGTTTGTCGGCATCGGTATGGTGATGGTCGGACCGGCGCTGATTGGCCGTGTACAAGCCGTTGGCAAACATGACGTTACTACGAGCAATGTCAATGCCGCGGTGGTGAACGCCACGATGCCTGATCTACGCACGCTTAGCGCGGAGTCGCTCAACCGGAAAGTCGCCGAGTTCTATCAACAGGAACAGCAGCGTCGGATTCGCTTTGTACCGCTGGCCGATGCCGGCGCGGCTTACGACATCGTGTTGCTGCATGTTTGTTCGTTGTCGTGGGATGACTTGCAGCAGGTCAGTCAGGTAAGTCAGGGCGGCCATTCCCTGTTGCAGCGCTTCGATGTGGTGTTCAATCAATTCAATTCCGCCGCCAGCTACAGCGGCC
>JANMSB010000129.1:0-12977 GCA_031388915.1 Pseudomonadota bacterium
CGCGACCAACGGCGGGCTTCGGTTTCACTGCCGCCAAAGTAGGGTTCGGGAAAGCCACCCAACTTGAGCAGATCAAGAAACTCCGGCTGACGCTTCAGGCCCAACTCGGCTACCGACAGGGGATGCAAACGCAGCATGTGGTAGCGGCCCTGCAAAGAATCGCCACCGAATCGATATAAGTCCAGCCGGCCACTGCCAGTGACTAAAATTCGCTGACCAGTGCGACGGGTGTCGTACAGGCCTTTCAAGTAATTGCGCCAGCGTCGGTACTTATGAATTTCATCGAAAATCCATAACTTGCTGCTGGGCAATTCACCGGCCAGGATGCGAGCGCGATGCTCGGCGCTATCCCAATTCAGATATCCGGCCGCCGCACCCGGCAGGGCGCGAGCTAACGTGGTTTTGCCCACCTGACGCGGCCCGGCTACGAACACCATTTTGCGAGTCAGGTCCTGTTTGAGCTGTGTAAGCAGGTAGCGGGGGGCTGTTTTCATACCGCCGGAGAGTACAGTGATTTTTGCCAATAGGCAAAAATACTCACGGTGATTTTTGCCTGGTGGATAAAATCACCGTGATCCATGTGATCACTGTGGGGGGGGCGGAATCCGGCTCATCATTCCCAATCAGCCCTGACAGGGTCTGGTTTTCAGCGCCCTGAAGACATTCGTCCAGTCAGTCTATAAAGCGCCGGCAGCACCAACAACGTCAACACCGTCGATGAAATGATGCCGCCGATGACGACGGTGGCTAATGGCCGCTGCACTTCCACACCGGTGCCGACGCTGATGGCCATGGGCAGGAAGCCTATGTGATAGCAAGGTTAATGCTAGTGGCCATGCCGATGATGCGTGTCGGGATAGTGCCGATGCCGATGAATGAGGGGCACATGTTGGTGCTGGTGCGAATGCGATTCGCTGGGTGGGTCATCCGGACTATGCGCATGTTGATGATGCTCATCGTGTACATGTCGGTGCTCATGCTGCAGCGCTTCATGCTGATGATCATGTTCGTGATGTTCGGTCAGATGCAAGTACACACCGATGCCCATCAATGCCGCAGCGATGAGCAGTGACGCACTGACACTGTCGTTAAGCAGCAGGACTGACAAGATGGCGCCGATAAATGGTGCGGTCGAGAAATACGCCCCCGTGCGGGCAGTACCGAGATGCCGCAGCGCCAATACAAAGGCCACGACACTGACGCCATAACCAAAGAAGCCGATGACGGCGGCTTCAAGGGCAGGCAGGCCGCCTGGCCAGTGCGCGCCCTGCATCATCGCCAGCGTGATGTTGACGCAGCCGGCGACGATGCCTTTGATTGCCGCGATCTGCAGCGGGTCGCTACCCGACAGCTTGCGGGTGAGGTTGTTATCGATACCCCAGGCGAGACAGGCTGCTGCGATGGCCAGTGTGCCGATGCCGAAGCCATTCGAACCTTGATACGACAGCAGTGTGGCGCCGCAGAGAATCGCCAACGCGCCGAGCACTAGGCGACGATCGACATGCTCGCGAAACACCAGCCAAGCGATGGCTATGGTCGCCAGTCCTTCCAGATTTAGCAGTAAGGAGGCAGAGGCCGCGGACGTATGCGCCAAGCCAAACATGAGTAGCACTGGCCCAGCGATGCCACCGAACAGCACGACCAGCGCGAGCCAAGGTAAGTCACGGCGCTGCAAGCTGGCTTCAGTCGTTTGGCGGCCGCGCAGTAAGTACCCAGCGCCTAGCCCAATACCAGCGCCGCCATACAGGAGTCCGGCTAGCAGCCACGGGTCGAGTCCGTTGCCAAGTAGCCATTTCGCCAAGGGCGTGCTTGCGCCGAATAGCACAGCAGCAGTGAGCGCGTAAGTGACGCCTTGCATCAGTCAACCTGCGCTACGCGCTGCCGAGCGTCCAAGCCGTAGCCAAACCCAGAAAGCAAAGCCGCCGGCGATTTCGGCAAAGTAACTGACAAAGCTTGACATGGTGCTCCTGAGTTAAGGAATCGAGCAATGTAAAGACTACTACTCTGGTGAAAACAAGCCAGTCACCTTCGAATCCTCACTGACATGCCGGCCTCGATCAGTCGGAACGGTGGTGCAGCCTGCAATTGTGATGCTTGCAAGGCATGCAGTTGACATACGGATTTTCATCTCGCCTACAAATAGGCACCACACACGTAAAGTCCGTGCGGCCACGGGGAATTACAAGGAACTGTTGGGTGCGCACGGCCTTAGCCTAGCAGGTTGTTGAAAATCTCATTTTCAACAACCTGTTTTCCGGGCCATGGATGGCCCGGCGAAATCATGCGCTGCTAAGCGCTTGATTTCGGGAGTGCGAAAAAGTCACGCCTTTTTCGAAGCGACGTTGAGAAGGGCAGGACAGCCCTTTATCAACAACCTGCTAGAGTGAAACGACCTGATGACAAGAGATGGCGTTGACCACTCAGCGGATCAACGTGACAGGCTGCTAGCTACAGCAGCCACCTTTGGATGAAGGACGCTGAGCGGTGTTGGCCACATTCACACCATAACCTGCGTTGTTCACAGCCGACCTCAGTTTATCGGGTGAGGTTAGGCGCTCATCGTAGCCAACTGTGGCTTTGCCTGTCGAGAGCGACACGGCTACCTCGCCCACTCCATTAATCGCTTTGAGAGCTTGGGTTACCTTGCTGACGCAGCCGCCGCAAGTCATCCCAGTTACTGCAAGAAGTTCGGTTTGCATGATGAGGTGCCTTGTAGAGTGGGTACTGAGTTTGCGCCGTACGCGCAATCCGCTCTGTTCGGCATCACGCTTACAGGAACCACTTCGCCTGCCTGCAGGCGGATCAGCATGTGTGTTCGCCAACGCACAGACGCAGGTTGCGGATAGACGCACCGTCGCGTGCATGTCGCTATGGTTAGCGCGTTGAATTCGCCTGAGTGAATGGCGCGAACTAGACGTAGTGTTGACATCGTCGGTACTACTGGACGGAGTTACCTATGAAGATTTTTGTAACCGGGATATTGCTCGTGGGTCTGATCACCGTCACCGGCTGCTCGAAAACTCAGCAGCCGGTGACGCAACCTGATCCGGCAGGACCCAACGGTGGTGACTTGGTGTTAGTCAAAGGAGGGACCGCGTACGCGGAGCTTTTGGCCAACGCGGATACTGGCGAGGTAATGGTCCACACCTATGACAAGGACATGAAGACTCTACGGCCTATCGGGAACGAGCCGATCACCGTAGGAAGCGGCGGGAACAGCGTGGAGCTGACGCCCCAACCCACGGACGCCGATCCCTCGGGGACTTCCAGTCGGTTTTATGGCCAGGCGGACTGGATGCGCGGCGGGAGCGTTCGCCACGGCTGGATGCAGAGTCATGACACGGGCGGCAAGCAGGAATTTGAGTGGCGGCGCGGCTGGGAAGCGGGCCGTATGCATTGGAAAGAGATGGGCGGACACGGAGCCATGATGCGGCGGGGGAACGAATCTGGGCCACACGAGGGAAGGCTGGGACAGCAGTGAAAAAAGCAACTTCGACGATGCATACCGGAGACTTGCCATGATGAACCAAACTGACGGATGGATGAATGGCTGGGCGGGCGGAGGCATGTGGGGCTGGGTGATAGCCGGCATTGTGTTGGTGGTGGCCCTGTTGGTCATCGTTATCAACAACCAGTCCAAAAAATAATTCAGCGCTCGACGCTGCTACGAAGCGAATACTTGAACCGAGAAAGAACACATGCTCTTCGAATTATCCACCAACAAAACGGTAAGTGAAGCGGCGGCCGACCTGCACTCCGCCGTCGCGGCCAATCACTTCGGTGTAATGCAGGTTCATAACCTCAAAGAGACCATGGCGAAGAAGGGTGTGGAATTCGCCCGCGAATGTCTGATCTTCGAGGTCTGTCAACCGCAGCAAGCGAAGAAGGTTCTCGATCAGAACATGAGCGTCTCCACCGCACTGCCATGCCGGATATCCATTTACGAGCAGGGTGGAAAGACGGTTCTGGCGACGCTGAAGCCAACCGCGCTGCTGGCGACTTTCAACGTGCCGCAGTTGCAGCAAGTAGCGCAGGAAGTGGAGCAGACGATTCTCAAAATCATGAAGGAGGCGGCCGGCTAATGCTGCGCCTGGGTGCGCGCTTGCGTGATGATTCCGATTTAACACCAGCAACCAACAGATACGAATTTAGGAGAAGGCAGATGAAACGTTACCCCGTGTTTTTGATGACGGTCTTGGGCATGGCATCGCTTAATAGCATTGCCTGGGCCGACGATATGATGAAACCCGACGCCATGCCACCGGCGGCTGCACCCAAGGCGCCGGTAGCCGACAAGGCCGCGATGAACCACGACGCCACTATGAAACACATGGCGGGGATGATGGAAGGCATGTCCAGCATGATGAAAGGCATGTCCAAAGTCTCGCAACTGGAACCCATGAAGGACCAGACTAAAATGAAACACATGGGCGCCATGATGAAAGACATGTCCGGTATGACCAAGGATATGTCGGCCAGCATGAGCGGCAACGCGATGAAGGCAGACCCAATGGCGAAGGACATGGGCATGATGATGAAAGACATGGCGGCCATGATGGATAACATGTCTACGCAAATGAGCGGCGGTATGAAGGACAGCGCCAAGGTCGATAGCACCAGCTCCAAGATGAGCGAAATGTCCACGATGATGGAGGAGATGGCGCGTTCCATGAAAGATGGAACCATGACGGACAGTGAAATGGCGAAGCCCAAAGCGACGATGAAGAAAATGGGCGATGCAATGCCTCATATGTAGAGCATATTTTTCGCCACTGTACGGGAGGTACGCAAGGACACGGCGGTTGAGCCGTGATGAACATCGCGTACAGGTGCTGGGAACACGCGCCAATCCGATGTTGTGACGGCTCGACGCGCGGGCTCAGCGATGCTGATCGCGTGCTGCGCATCGCGAGCCTGAGGAGATTTCGCCATGTCCCTCGTCTGCATTTTCAGTTACCGCCGCAAGCGGATGATTGCAGCGCTCCTCATTGCGATGACGCTTGCGCTCATCGCCCGCCCTGCGGGTGCGCAGACGCCTGATGAGCACACCAGTCATCATCCTGCGCCGAGCGGCGCAGTAGACGTTGCACCCAAGCCCGTGGATGCGCCCGCTGCCACTTCCGGCGCGCAGACGATGACTCCCAACGCGCCCATGTCGGCGACCGGATCACCCCCGCCAGCCGCAATGCCCGCAAGCGGTATGGGGGACATGATGGGCGACATGATGAGCAAGATGATGGCACCCAAAGCCGATGCCGCGGGCGGCTGCATGGGTGGAAACTGCGGCTCTGCCGCAGCGACGCCAATCTATCCCTCGCTCATGACACTTCCGGCGCTCACCATGGAAAAGCGCGCCGAGATCACAGCGCTGGCGACGCAGCAGATTGATCTAGGAACAACACAAGTAACGTTCGGAGCGCAGGCACTCAAACGCGCGACGGAAGCGGGTGACAACCTAGCGATGCAACAAGCGGTTGAAACAATGCACGAGGGCCTTGATGCGCTCGACGCGGGTATCGCTGCTCGACGAGTTCTCTCGGAAGGGAAAGCGCCTCGCAATCTGGCTCTCGATTGGTTCAAGCGCGAAATGAATCTCGCCTCGCCGATCGACCGAGAGGAACGCTACGCTCTATTTGGCGTGCCGCCTTTTCATCTCTTCACGATGGTGCTGCTCATCGCGTTCATGCTAGCGATGGTCGCGATGTATTTTTTCAAGATGCGACGCGCCGCGGCGTTATTCGGGCGATTGGATTCGGGCTCGCCTCCCCCTGGCGCATCGCCACCGCTCGGTGGATCCCCCGTGCCGCCGTCTCCGCCACCGCCACTCGCCGCATCGAGTCCCGACAATTCTTCTGACACCGCAACGCCTTCCGAAACAGAGTCTTCGCCGGAAGCGATTTCTGCCGCTCGCAACACCGCCGCTTCTGCGGTAGCGCCGCTGAATGCAAATTGGCGCGGGCAATTGCGCGTTGGCAGCATCATCACTGAAACCCCGAGCGTAAAAACATTTCGCTTCCTGCCGTCCTCGGGCGAAAGCGTCCTGCCTTTCACCTTTGTGCCAGGTCAGTTCCTCAACTTCTCGTTCTGGATTGGCGGCGCGAGAATGAATCGCTCGTACTCCGTTTCATCGTCGCCCACGCAGCGCGACTACATTGATGTCACCGTGCGACGCGAGCCGCGCGGCGCCGTATCGCGTCACATTGTGGATCTGCTGAAAGTGGGCAGCGTGATAGAAGCGGGTGGTCCCGTCGGACGATTTACCTTCAGCGGCGAGGAAGCGCAGAGCATTGTTCTGATCGCGGGCGGTGTCGGCATCACGCCTATGATGAGTATCGTTCGATATTTGAGTGCGCGTGCGTGGTCGGGCGATATTTACCTGATCTACGCGTGCGGTACACCCACTGACTATATCTTTGCCAACGATATGGCCGCCCTTCAGCGGCTCAATCCAAAATTGCATCTCACCGTCACGATGGAGCGCGCCGAGGAGAACGAATGGCAAGGTCTGCGCGGACGCATCACCCCTGAGCTGCTCACTAGCACTATTCCCGATCTGCCGTCACGCAGGATTCATCTGTGCGGACCGATACCGATGATGGATGCGGTGAAGAGCATGCTCAGCGATCTGCATGTACCGCCTGAGCAAGTAAAGACCGAGTCCTTCGGCACGCTCATGCCCAAACCTCGCGTCGTGGGGGCAGGCTCGCAACCCACTTCTGCGGCAACCGGGCCACTCGTGACGTTTTCCAAAAACAACAAGGCCGCCAAGATTGCTGTCGAGCAAACTATTCTCGAACTTTCCGAACAACTCGGTATCGGCATTGAGTTTTCTTGCCGCGTCGGTACGTGCGGGGTGTGTAAAGTAAAAATGACCTCGGGCGAAGTCGAGATGGCCGTCGAAGACGCGCTCGATCCGGCGGACAAAGCAAACAACATCATCCTTGCTTGTCAGGCAAAACCGAAGAGCGCGGTTGCGGTGGACGCGTAGCGATGAAAGAGCGTGAACGCATCGTTGTCACGGGCGTCCTCAGTGTTCTGGTGGTTGCCTGGCTCGGCTTTCTTTTCCATCGCTCGCCGCGCTTTGCGGGTAGCGGAGTCGGCGCGGTGTTCGGCATCGCGGGCGCTGTGCTCATGCTGGTGCCGCTGGCGTATCCCTTCATCAAACGTGTTCCGTTTCTGCTGGCGCGAGTCTCCAAACACCTCTCAATGTCTTCGTTACTCGCAGTGCATGTCTATGCGGGCATTTTTGGCCCGTTGCTGGCGATCATTCACACCGGACACAAATTCGATAGCGGGTTGGGCATTACACTGACGGCAGTGATGCTGCTGGTCGTCGTCAGCGGCTTTGTCGTTCGCTATCTGCTGACGTACGTGAGCCAGGAAATCAAAGATCAGTTCGCCTTACTGCAAACCGCACGCGGCGATCTGGATAGTGCGTGGGGAGTTCGCGAGGCCGGCGGTACCGCAACGCTCCAGATCACGCACATCGCTGAGTACGTGGCAGACCTTGAATACGCGGTGCGCATGCACGAGTTCTTTAAACGCTGGTTTGCGCGAGCTCTAAACGTGCACATCGTGCTCTCCGTCCTGCTCTACCTGCTACTCGCGCTGCACATCGGCTCCGGCATCTACTTTGGACTGCGGTGGCTGCCATGAAGGCGCTCCTGCTCTGGCTGGTGCTGATTGCTGCCGTTGTTACGGCGGCGATATTTTTGGTGCCCAAGTCCGAGCCTGCATCGGTAGCGCTGCAACAGTTTGTCAGCCCCGGCCCGCTATCGCCTCGGCACGCCTATCTCGGGGAGCAATGTACTGCGTGTCATGAACCAACGGTGGGCGTCACGGTCGCCAAGTGCACGGCGTGTCATGCGAATGCGGAAAAACTCCTCGGTCGTCAGCCCACCGCGTTTCATGCCAGCATTCAAGAATGCTCTGCCTGTCACGTCGAACATCAGGGGGCGAACATTCGACCGCAAGTGATGGACCACGTGGAGCTGGCGAAGATCGGCGCGCGGACGCTGGCACGCGCTGCAAGTGGCGCCTCAACAATGGATGCGGAGAGCGACGCGACACTCAAGTCGCTTAAGACCTGGCTCAGCATTAGCAGTCCTAACCAATTCGATGCAAGCCGCGCGCGCGAGTCGCTCAACTGCGCTGGCTGCCATGATCGTCAAGAGCCGCACTTGCAGCGCTTCGGCAACGACTGCGCGCAGTGTCACGTCTTTACATCCTGGACGATTGCGAGCTTCCAGCATCCGTCATCAAGTTCCAAAGAATGCGTGCAATGCCATCGGCCGCCGCCGAGTCATCTCATGGAGCACTTCTCCATGGTCTCGCAGAAGTTTGCGGGGAAGCAGGCGGCGCGCGTGGAGCAGTGTTTTGAATGTCACAACACCACCGGGTGGAACGACATCGTGAACGTTGGTTATTACAAACACCATTAAACCCGATGCGGAGAAATTCCCGTGAGCTCAACTTTACAACCCCTTAACAGACGCGGGTTCATTCGCAGCTCCGCCGCAGTGGGCCTCTTGGCAGGACTGCACCACTACATGCCCGCTTACGCCGTTGAAGCCGCGGGCCTGTCGGCAGGTTCACTCGGCAATGCAGACGTCTACACGATTAATCTTCTGATCCGCGAACAACAACTGGAGTTCGGCAAGCGACGCGGCAGCGCCATTACGATTAACGGAACTGTGCCGGGTCCACTGGTGCGTCTACGCGAAGGCAGCGACGCGTTACTGCGGGTCACGAATCATCTTGATGAGGACACTTCCATTCACTGGCACGGATTGCTGCTGCCGCCTGGCATGGATGGCGTGCCAGGTGTGAGCTTTGCCGGCATCAAAGCCGGGGAAACGTTCACCTATCGTTTTCCCGTGCGACAAAACGGCACTTACTGGTATCACAGTCACTCGGCGGGCCAGGAGCAAATGGGTCACTACGGTCCGCTGATTATCGACGCAGCCGAGCCGGAGCCTTTTCAATATGACCGTGAGCATGTTGTCGTGCTTTCGGATTGGACGTCGGAAGATCCCGCGCGCGTACTCGCCCGTCTGAAGCGCCGGCCCAACTACTACAATTATCAACGGCGCACAGTGGGCACCTTCTTTAGCGATGTGAAGAAGAACGGCTTGAAGCCCACCGTTGCGGATCGGTTGGAGTGGAGTCGCATGCGCATGGATCCCAGCGACATCTCCGATGTCACCGGTTTTACCTACACCTATCTAATGAACGGCTTTGCGCCGGAATCAAATTGGACCGGCCTCTTTAAGCCGGGCGAGCGCGTGCGATTGCGCTTTATTAACGCTGGCGCGGCAACCTATTTCGATCTGCGTATTCCGGGTCTGCCCATGACGGTGGTTTCAGTGGATGGTCAGCACGTGCAGCCGATCACCGTGGATGAAATCCGCATCGCCGTTGCCGAGACGTATGACGTGATCGTTGAGCCCACGCAGCAACGCGCTTACACCATTTTTGCGGAAGCGATGGATCGCAGCGGATTTGCGCGCGGCACGTTGGCGACCGAACAAGGTTTGGCCGCAGCAATCCCGCAACGTCGCGAACGCGTGATCGCTACCATGACCGATATGGGGATGGGCGGTATGAGCGAGATGGCCGGCATGGAAAAGCCCGCCGCAGAAATGAAATCGATGGCTCCCGCGCCTCCTGCAGCAGAAGCCATGCCCTCAATGCCGGGAATGAAAATGCCGGCCGCAGCGATGAAAACTTCTGCGCCGAATAGCAGCACCGTCAAAAGCGATCCTGTCAAACATGGGATGGACAATCATGGCGTCGGCAATTCCGCTGTGCCGATGGAAACCAAAAACCGTTTGGATGAACCTGGCACCGGCCTTGAGAATGCTGGGACGCGAGTACTGCTCTATAGCGAGCTTCGCAGTTTAAAGCCGAGCGAAGATGCCCGGCCGCCCAGCAGAGAAATCGAACTGCACCTCACCGGCAACATGGAGCGCTACATGTGGGGATTCGACGGCAAGAAGTTCTCTGAGGCCAGCCCGATCCAATTTCGCTTTGGCGAACGTGTGCGCCTCACGCTTGTGAACGACACGATGATGAATCATCCCATTCACTTGCATGGCATGTTCATGGAGCTGGACAACGGTGCGGGGCTGTTCAAACCAAGGAAACACACTATTAACGTGAAACCTGCCGAACGCCTGTCATTGGATATCACAGCAGACGAGCTTGGCAACTGGGCGTTTCATTGTCACATCCTGTACCACATGGAGATGGGGATGTTTCGTGTGGTGTCGGTCGTTGGCGATACAGGAGGTGCGTCGTGAACCACTTCTCTAGTATCGTCAAAAACGTGTTCGCTATGGTGTTCGCGCTGCTGGGCCTTGCGAGTCTGTCAAATCAGGCAGGGGCGCAGGCTGTTCCCGCGCATCAAGGAACACATAGTCCACCGGCACCGGAATCGACATCAACAGTAGCTAACAAAGACGAAGATGTCGTGGCATCGAGTGATATGAGGGATACGGAAACCCAATCACCACCGGGGGTGGTTGGCAGAAATTGGCCCGCGCTCGTTGAAGACCAGCGCTTTGGGTACCTTCTCGTCGATCAACTCGAATATCGGATAAAAGATGACGCCGACACGGTGCGATGGGACGCGGTGAGTTGGTACGGTGGCGACTACAACCGCCTGTGGCTCAAGAGCGAAGGCGATTGGCGAACATCTGGCGAACGGGGCGGTGAAGCAGAAATTCAGGCGCTTTACGGCAAATTGATCGCGCCCTTCTGGGATCTCCAGATTGGCGTTCGCTACGATCAGTTGTCAGGCGTGGGGTTCGACCGTTCGCGAGGCTTCGCCGTCATCGGCCTGCAAGGGTTAACGCCGTATCGATTTGAAGTCGAACCAGCCTTGTTCATCAGCGAAGATGGCGACGTGTCCGCACGCCTCACCGCCACCTACGAAGTGCTGCTGACGCAGCGACTGATGTTGCAGCCGCGCCTGGACTTCGATGCCGCTTTGCGCTCAGCAGAAAAATTTGGCGTGGGCGATGGTATCAACAATATCGGACTAGGGTTGCGACTGCGTTACGAAATCACGCGCGAGTTTGCGCCCTACGTTGGCATTCATTGGTTGCGCCGTTTTGGCCAAACCGCCGACTTCGCGCGGCGCGGCAGTGACCCAGTTGAGGACACGGCGATAGTACTGGGGGCACGACTGTGGTTTTGAATCTGGGAAGACGAGATGACAGCATTTGGCTGATGGTGCCCGCGGCGATCGTCGATAAAATGCTGACGTCGTTAGTTCCGCTGCTCGTTGCGGGTGACATCGTGATCGATGGTGGTAGCTCCTACTACCAGGATGATATTCGACGCGGCGCAGAACTGAAGGCGCGCGGCAACGCCGACTATGCCGACCGGCTGCTGTCCGCGATGCGCAAGCAATTTGGCGGCCACGACGAGAAACCACAAGCGAGGGTTGCCGAATGAGCGCAGATAAAAAGCGCGTCCAACGAGCCGACGCACTGGTGCTCTTCGGCGTGACCGGCGATCTCGCTTACAAGATGATTTTTCCGGCACTCCATGCGATGGTCACTCGGGGAACGCTAAATGTTCCCGTGATTGGAGTCGCACGTTCCAACTGGAGTGTGGCGCAGTTGCGCAAACGCGTCGAAAACAGCATCAAGCATCACTGCAAGATCGACAACCCGCGCACATTACGGCAGCTGCTCTCGCTGCTCCGCTATGTAAAGGGCGACTACAACGACTTAGCCACGTTCGACGCCATCAAACACGCTCTCGGAAAAGCCAAGCGTCCGGCTCACTACCTCGCGATTCCCCCATCACTATTTCCAAACGTCATCAAAGGGCTTGGCGCCTCCGGATTGGCCAACCACGCACGCGTCATCGTCGAGAAACCCTTCGGACGCGATCTTGCCTCCGCACGCGAACTGAATCGCATCGCGTTATCGGTCTTTAAGAAAGACGCAATCTTCCGAATCGACCACTATCTTGGCAAAGAAGCGATTATGAATATTCTGTATTTCCGCTTTGCCAATTCGTTTCTGGAACCTATTTGGAATCGCAACTTCGTGGCAAGCGTGCAGATTACGCTGTCCGAAACGTTCGGCGTTGGGACTCGCGGTAAATTTTACGAGAGCGCCGGTTGTCTACGCGATGTGATTCAAAACCATTTGTTTCAGATTGTCGCCCTGCTGGCGATGGAACCACCGGCCTATAAAGGGTTTGCGCCGATCCATAGCGAAAAGGCCAAAGTGTTCGAAGCCATGCGCCCCTTGCAACGTGACGATGTCGTGCGCGGCCAGTACGCGGGGTATCGCAAAGAATCCGGCGTGGCAAACAATTCCGATGTCGAAACCTTCTGCGCGCTGCGGCTTTTTATCGACTCATGGCGTTGGGCGGGTGTGCCCTGGTACCTACGCGCAGGAAAGTGTCTGGGCGAATCGGCGGCCGAGGTATTGGTTGAATTGAAACCGCCGCCGCAGAAATTATTTTCCGACTCGACATCGCAAACGTCGCGAAATAACTATCTGCGCTTTAGATTGTCGCCGCGCTCCGCTGTCGCGATTGCTGCTCGCGTTAAACGCGCGGGCAAGGAATTCGTTGGCGATCAACGCGAACTGTATATGCTCGAAGAAGAGCCGAATGAAACGACGCCCTATGAAAGACTATTGGACGACGCAATGGCGGGCGACGATGCACTGTTCGCACGCGAAGATTCCATTGAGGCCGCTTGGGCCGCGGTCGAGCCTGTTTTGACAAAGCACTATAGAGTACTGCCCTATAAGCGCGGTAGTTGGGGTCCGAAGAAAGCGGATGAGTTGATGGAAGCCGATGGCCGTTGGCAAAACCCTATTGCGGATCGAGCGATACCGTGACACAGCAGAATGACATTGTATTTCTTTTCGACTGCGACAATACGCTGCTCGATAACGCTCGCGTGCGAGACAATCTGCGATCACATCTCGAACACGAGTTCGGCGTAG